>JBDHHM010000230.1:0-3658 GCA_039589355.1 Gemmatimonadota bacterium
CGGATTCATCCGAAGATGGAGGCGCATATGCGATACTCAACTCTCATTTCTTCGATCCTGCTACTCGGCCTGGCGGCGCCAAGTCTCGCGGCGCAGGCAGACTCGACGCGGTACCTCCAGGTCGATTGCATGAAGTCGCGGACAAGCGATTACACCGACGTCGAGCGGAATATCTGGAAGCCGATCCACGCCGAGCTCGTCAACCAGGGTAGAAAGTTGTCCTGGGCGTTCTATTCGGTCTGGTTCGGCGATCGATCCGAGTGCGATTACTTCACCGTGAACATCTATCGGGGCATCGAGGCGGTTCAAGATGACCTGCCGGATTTCCAGGACATCTACCAGAAAGCTCATCCGAATGGGACGCTCGACGAGGACATGAACAAGACTTGGGCGTCGCGGGAAATGGTGTGGTCGGAACTGTGGGTCCAGCTGGACGGCGTCGGTCCGGGTGCGTTCAAGTACGTCCGGGTCAACCAGATGGCGGCCGATGATGGAGACGCGTATGTCGAAATGGAACAGGAGATATACAAGCCCGTGCACGCCGCCCTGATGGAGGCCGGCGAGACAGGAGGATGGGGTCTGTATCAGCGCGTGGCGCCTTGGGGAACTTCAAGCGCTTACAACTACGGGACGGTCGACTTTCTCGAGGACCTTGGCGCATTTCCGTTCGCGGAGTACCTCGCGAAGGTACACTCTGGTGCGGACCTCGACGCCATTGACGAGCGGACGGTCGCGACACGCGATCTCGTCTCAGGCAGCATCTGGGTCCTTCTGGATAGTACGTTCTAGGAGCGGAGGTTTCCCTGGCTGGAGACGGGCGGGATGGACTGATTGCTGTCGTTTGCTTCAGACGGCAAGACTCCGTGGTGCGGCGCGATCGAGCTCTTCACGGTGTGACAGGTCTTAGGTGTCAGGTGTCAAGTGTCAGGGCCTCCACCACCTACAACCACTCGCGGCCGGCGTCTGAAACCTGACACCTACTAGCGGCCCTCTATCGCCCGACGCGGGCGACATCAAAGACGTGACTCTCCAACGGCCCAAGTGAGCTAACGACGACGTAGCCTTCGATCCGCCCGTTCCCACCCACGCTGAGCGGCGCGCCCTGCAGGCCGCCGAGCAGGCTCTGCACGTCATAGCGCCCTGTCGGCAGCGCGCTTCGCTCTGAGGAGACGGTCACGTTCGAAAGCGGTGTGGCGCCGAGGTTGGCCACCACCAGCACCACCCGATCGCCCTCACGCCGCAGGTACGTCGCTAGGGCGTTGCTGCTGCCCACAAGCGGCAGCAGCTCACCGCCGCCCAGCGCGGGATGCTCCGCGCGCAGGTGAATGAGCCGGCGGTACAGGTTGAGCAGCGACTTGGGGTCAGGGTCCTGCACCGCCACGTTCGCGGTGAACGAGTCCGGCTGGAGCGGTTCCCATGACAAGCCGTCGGTAAAGCCGGCCGCCGGGGCGCGGTTCCAGTGCATGGGCGTCCGCAATCGGGGGTCCGGCTTGTCACCGGCCATGCCGATCTCCTCGCCGTAGTACACGAAGGGGAGCCCGGGGAGGGTGAGCAGGAGCGTGGCCGCCACCTTGGCCTTCGCGACGTCCCCACCGAGCGCGGTGAGCGTGCGGGTTTGGTCGTGGTTCCTGAGGAAAGGCGACCAGCGATCGGCCGGCACCTCGCGCTGGAGCCGCAGGAACGGGCGGAGGAGCGTGTTCGCCGAACCCGTGCGTATGGACTCCAAGATCGCCTCTGACGCCTCGAATGCAAAATACGCATCCAGCTGATCCGGGTAGTACAGCAGCATCGCGCCGATGCTGTCCCACACTTCGCCGATCGTAAACGCATCGGGCGCGACCCGGTGGATGTGGGTGGCGAACTCGCGTAGGAACGCATGGGTGGCCGGGACGTGCTCGACGACCCTCCCGTAGTCCTCCTCCACCAGATGCTTGACGGCGTCGAGGCGGAAGCCATCGGCCCCTAACTCCTCGAGCCAGAAGGTTGCGATCCTCTTCGCCTCCTCGCGGACGGCGAGCGTCTCGTAGTTCAAGTCCGGCATGCCGCCCCAAAAGAATCCGTAGTAGTACTCCTCACGCACGGGAGAGCGATGCCAGTTGTCACCGCCCCATGGATTCTTGACCCCAGGGTGTGTGGGCGACCACAGGAACCAGTCGCGGCGGGGTGAGTCGGGGTTGAGCAACGCATCCTTGAAGTAGGGGTGCTCGCTGGATGCATGGTTCAACACGAGGTCCACAAGCACGTGAATGCCGCGCTGGTGCGCCTCGAAAACGAGAAGCTTGAAATCGTCGTTCGTGCCGTAGTCGCGCTCGATCCGGTAGTAGTCGGTGACGTCATAGCCGTGATAGCTCGGCGATTGGGCCACCGGCATGAGCCAGATGCAGCGAGCGCCCAGATCGCCCTGCGAATCTGGGTCGCCGTCGTTGATGTAGTCGAGCTTCTGGATGAGCCCCCTCAGGTCACCAATACCGTCACCGTCGCTGTCGTAAAACGAGCGGACGAAGATCTCGTAACAGACGGCGCCCGACCTCCAGTCTGCTGCGCTGGCAGGGCTCTCCTGCTGCGCCGCCGTTTTTGAAGCGAACGCGAACAAGGTGACACAGAAGGTGGCGATTGTCATGCGGTGCATGGGCATGCTGGGAAGGCCTCCTACTGATCATGCTGGTTTCTGCGGCGACAACGTAGTCCCAGTACGACCTCTAAACAAGGGCGGTTCTCTGCAACCTGTCCTTGCTCCTCTGTGTACTCTGTGTTTCTCATCTCCGTGATCTCTGTGGCAACCCGATCGCGTGTCGCGGAGATCGTTCGCCCTGCATACATTACGCCTTTCCAGCGGGCTTTTCTTCATATTCAGCGCTTGGACGGTTCGCCCATGCACCGGCTCGTGTGTCTCGTAGTCCCGCTTTTCATTCTGCAGGCTTGTGAGGCCCCGCGATGGGTAGAGCAGGCGCCGGTCTTGGAGTTCCCCGAAGAGGGACTGGATGATCCCGTGGCGTACGAGGGGTACGCGACCCGCTTCTTCCGGGATTCCCGCGGCAACACGTTGCAGATCTACCTGAACAACCGGGAAGGTCGCGTCGTCCACGTGTGGGCGGACGCCGCGAACGAGAGCGCGGCGTTCACTCTGCGCGACGAGGCGGGCAGTCCGGCGCCCGTAGCCTGGGCCGGTCCCGGGGCGGAGGCGGGGTGGGGAGGGGGACGCCGCGTCATGCGGCACCGGCTCGCAGCCGAAGTCGGACCGCTGAAGATCGGCCAGAATCTGCGATGGCACAGAAGGCCCTACGCTGATCCTCCATTCATCCTGACCGAGCTGACCGATCTGATCAGCAGTCTGGAGCGTCTCCCCGCCGACGAGCGCACGCGCCATCTGGCGCTGTTGGACGCCGGCGATATCGAAGAGCTACGGTCACGGCTCGAGCCCAGCATCGCACTCTCGGAAGAGGAGACGGCGTGGAGTGTTCTCGTGGAACACACGAGCCTGGATGGCCGGAACCACCTGACAGTCGAGTTGCGCGGCGACCCGCGGGTCTCGACGGCTTCCTTCTCAGACAACCGCGTCTCGGTTCGCCCGCGCTCCGGCGACCGGGTCGAATTCGACGTCACCGTGACGACCGACGCCGACCCACTGACGCCGCTCGGACGGGATCGGTTGTTCAAC
>JBDHHM010000231.1:0-3252 GCA_039589355.1 Gemmatimonadota bacterium
ACGTCGCGGGGAGGCTCACCCATTACGTATCCGCAGGTCGGGAGCTGGCCTAGCGCAGGGATCGAGACGGGCCTCATTACGACAGTCCTCTTGCCGGAACCGCGCGGCACCCCATCATTAGAGCATGCAAAAGGTCAAAGGCTCAGTCCTACAATCCCGACTCGATTTCGTTAAGGGAAAATTCGGCGAGGACCCGATGCAGCAAGTGATGGCGAGCCTGGGCGCAGAGGATCAGGAAGCGCTGAGAAAGATGGTCCCATCGATGTGGCTCCCCTTCCAGGTCGGCAAGCGACTGGACGACGCCATCGTCGAGGTATGTGGCGATGGTGACCCGAAATTCTTCGAGCAGCTGGGTGTCGCCTCGGCGAACAAGAACCTCACCACGCTCCACGCCAGCTTCATCACACCAGGCGATCCCGAGGCCTTCCTCAGGAAGGCGCCGCAAATCTACGAGCTCTACTATCAGACGGGGCGGCGCGCCTGGGAGAAGACAGGCGAGGGCGAGGGCTACCTCACGACCCATGACGCCGAGACCTTCTCGGCCCCCGACTGCCTGACCGTGGTCGGCTGGTACAAGCGGGCGCTGGAGATGTGCGGCGCGACGCGCGCCGAGGTCGAGGAGGAAGAGTGCCGCGCCCTGGGCGGTGAGGTGTGCCGCTACCGGGTCCGCTGGGAGTAGGAAGCTAAGCGGGGATGTACTCGGCGCCCCCTATTGGCTAAGGGCCGCGGCACACTAGCCGACCTCGGCCCCTCGCGCCTCCAGTTCCTGATACAGCCAGCCGCCGACGCCCGTCGCCACACACGCTTCAACCAGCGTCCAGGCCAACAGAGTCACCGCCTGCGAGCCGCTGAAGACGAAGAGCTCCGTCAACACAAAGATGAACGGTGCCGCGGCGGCGATCCAGATGATGCAGGCGGCGATGATGGCGGTCTTGAGACCGGGGCCGAAGCGCGGCCGGATCGCCGCATAGACAAAGATGCTGATCAGGCCGAAGCCGAATCTCACGGCCACGTTCTGAATCATCGAGCCGCTCGATGGCTCCCAACCGAAGCGGGCGAAGGTGTCCGCCAGGTCGACGACTTGACCTGCGGCGAGCCCAGAGACGTTGTAGATGACTCCTGCCAGAAGCCCGCCGATGAGGACGCGCGCGAGGTTGATCCCACCCATCCTGGCCTCCCCTGTCTGCCGGTTGGAGCCGAATCAGTATGCAAGCTAACACTGCCCGCCCGGGCTCCGCGAGTCTCGTCCAAACTCGAGCAACGGGAAGAGCGCGGCGGCAGTCGACCACGCCTGGTCCGGGGTCACACCGACGTCCCGCGGCTCGTCGCCCTGCATTGCTTCTGGCCAGGCGCCGAGCGAGCCCGTTCGATAGAGACGAAGGACCGCTTCCCAGTGACGGCGTGCGGCCTCGGTGCGCCCGGCCCTGAACTCGGCCAGGCTCACCCAGCCGCTGTAGAGGGGCCAGGCCGAGCCAGCGTGATAGCCGTCGGGGTCGTACTCCGGGTCGGAGCGCGGGATCAGACGCACACCCCAGGGCGCCGTGAAGTCCTCCGTCGCCACACGGTCGAGCCACCGCTCGCAGCGCTCCGCCCGTACGGCACCCAGCGCCAGCGGCACTGCCGTCATGATCGTCTCCGCCATGTCGAGCGACCCGTCGGGCAGGCGGCCGTTCGCGTAACGGGCCTCGAGCGGATCGAAGAACGAGAGCTCGAGGCTCGAACGCGCCGCCGCCGCGCGATAGGCCAGCTCGTCGGCTAGGTCGAGCTCGCCTAGCGTACGGGCTGCATCCTCCAGCTCGCCGAGCGCCGCGACCCAGACGCCCGCCAGGTAGAGCGAAACGTGGTGCCCGCCCAACCGCCCGAACTCCACCCAACCGTGTCCGACATTCGCGTTCTCGATCAGCCCATCGCCGTCCGAGTCGGTGGAGAGGCAGAACTCGTACGCGCTTTGAATGCGCGGCCACTCGCGCCGCACCGACGCGCCGTCGCCGGTGGCCGCCAGGTAGCGGGCGGCCAGCAGCAGGTAGAGGGGCGTGGAATCGGCGGCGGCGTAGTGCGCGACCCCGCTGGTCGTGCACTCGTGGAGGACCTTGCCGGTCACATCCTGGTGGCGGCCCAGGAACTCCAGCACCTCACGCGCCGACTCGTGCTGGCCGGCGGCCAGGGAGGCTAGCGCTGTCCAGCAGGCGTCGCGGCCGAAGAACCAGGCGTAGCCCGGGCGGCCGTCGCCGAACTCGCCGTTCCCCGATCGGCCATAGCCGGCGACCAGCGAAGTGCCGAGCCCGGGGACGTAGACCCGGTAGGTGGAGAGCCGCCATTTCGCCCATTCGACGGCCTCGACCAGCTCCTGATCCTCGGCCTCGAGGACGAAGCCCTCCTCGCGCTGCCGACGCCGCTCCGCCGCCCGGCGCTCCGCCCACCCGCGCGGATCGACCGCGGCCGGCGGCCTCTCCTCGCGATCGGCGCCCAGGAGAAGAATGCGGGTGGAACCGGCCAACTCGAGCTCCGCCCTTATCCGGCAGCAGGAGCGGTCGTCGTTGGAGGGGTTTTCCACCAGGAGATGTCTTGGCGCCGGGTCGATGCGGACACCCAGCCACTCGCCGCTCTCCGCCTCGAGCCCGAGGGCACCACCCTCCTTGCTGTATCTCAGCCGGCCCGTGGCGCTCGCCGGGTAGGGCCATGTGAGCCGCAGGTCGCTCTCCAGCGTCAAGGCGACACGCGCGGGCTCGCCGCCGGGCTCCTCGAGTCGAAGCTCCACCAGCACACCGGGCTCGTCGGGCGCCACCGTCGTCCGCTCGAGGACGGCGCGTCCATCGACCTCGAGCTGCCGCTCGATCACGCCCGGCGCGATGCGAAAGTGCGTAGCAACAACCTTGCTGCGGTCGTTGCTACGCCCCGAATCATCAAGGTTTTCCGGACTCGAGCCCAGGCTCCAGCGGCTCACCGCCCTCACCGGGTGGAACCAGATCTCTTCGTGGCCGCCCTGCTCGCGCCCTACCAGGAGCACCCTTGTCCCGGCGAGTGTGTACTCCGCCTCCGTCGCCTCCCGCTCGAGCCGGAGGTCGTCGCCTGGGTCGAGGGCCCTGTCGGCGCCCGGCCCGAGGTCCGGCGGCAGCGGCACCCTCTCGTCCAGCTCCACGCCCGTGGACGGCGGCCGCCAGACCCCGCCGATCAGCCGTACCCGATGCCCGTTGGAAGCGACCCGGTCGAACGCGTTGCGAAGCAGTCGGTCCAGGTGAGGCGCGTAGCGGC
>JBDHHM010000232.1:0-3903 GCA_039589355.1 Gemmatimonadota bacterium
CAGCAGCTGCGAGTCGCCCTGACGGCGGCGCTGACCGCCTACCCGGCGACCCGGCAGGAAGGCATCCGGCGGCTGCGCTACGCGCACCCGCTGGGCGACGTCGTATTCTACGGACCGCACTACCTGACGCTGGGGCAGGCGCTGGAGGCGGAAGGCGATGCCGCCGGTGCCATCGCCGCCTACTCCCGGTTCATCGAGCTGTGGGAGAAGGCCGACCCGGAACTGCAGCCGCGGGTCGAGACGGCGCGGCGGGCGCTGGAACGATTGGGCGGCGAAGCACGGGACTAGTGCCAGGTCGAACGCGACAGTCGCACGATCTACTCCTCTCCCGGCCGCCCGGCGGCCAGCGTTCGGATTTCCTCCACGACCTCGGCGTTCGCCAGTGTAGTCACATCGCCCAGCGCGCGACCGTGGGCGACATCCCGTAATAGCCGCCGCATGATCTTGCCGGATCGGGTCTTCGGCAGGTCGTCGCTGAGGACGATGGCGTGTGGCCGGGCGATCTTGCCGATCTTCTCCGCCACGTGGTCGCGGAGCTCGGCCGTGACGAAGGCGACGATCGCTTCGCCGACCTCCGGGTGCGGCCGCGAGACGACGGCCGATTCGGCCACCGCATCGTGATCTACCAGGGCGGATTCGATCTCGAACGTGGAGAGCCGGTGCCCCGCCACGTTCATGACGTCGTCGATGCGCCCCAGTAGCCAGTAGTAACCGTCCTCGTCGAACTTCGCCCCGTCCCCCGTCAAGTAGATGCCGTGTCCGAAGCGCGAGAAGTACTGGTCGACGAAAAGACCCGGGTCGCCGTAAATCGTGCGAAACTGCGCCGGCCAGGGGCGACGTAAGACAAGGTAGCCACCGGTCCCCCGCGAAACGGAGTTGCCGCTCTCATCGACGATATCCGCCACGACGCCGGGGAAGGGGCGCGTCGCCGAGCCGGGCTTGAGGCGCGTTATGCCGGGCAGCGGCGTGATAAGTATCATCCCCGTCTCGGTCTGCCACCACGTATCCACGATGGGACAGCGCTCGCCTCCGATGTACTTCCAGTACCACATCCAGGCCTCGGGGTTGATCGGCTCACCGACCGTCCCCAGCAGCCGGAGTGAAGCGAGATTGTGGCGCTCGGGGTACTCCGCGCCCCACTTCATGAAGGCTCGAATCGCGGTGGGCGCGGTGTAGAGTATAGTGGCGCCGTACTTCCCGACGATCGACCACAGCCGGTCCTTGTCGGGGAAGTCGGGCGCGCCCTCGTACATGATGCTGGTCGTACCGTTGGCCAGCGGTCCATAGACGATGTAGGAGTGTCCGGTGACCCAACCGATGTCGGCGGCGCACCAGTAGACGTCGGTCTCGGGGTGGATGTCGAAGATGAGTCGATGCGTGGCCGTGACACCCACCAGGTAGCCACCGGTCGTGTGCAGTATCCCCTTCGGCCTACCCGTGGTCCCCGAGGTGTAGAGTATGTAGAGCGGGTCCTCGGAGTCCATCTCCTCGGGCTCGCAGGCCGTGCTTTGCTCCGAGACCAGCTCATGGTACCAGATGTCACGCCCCTCGACCATCGGCACGTCCTGACCGGTCCGCCTCACCACCACGGCCTTGCGGATCGTCGGGCAGCCGTCCAGCGCGCTGTCGGCGCCCTCCTTCAGCGGGACGATACCGCCTCGGCGCCAGCCGCCGTCGGCAGTGATCAATACCTCGGCATTCGCATCGTTGATGCGATCCCTCAGCGAATCGGCGGCGAAGCCACCGAAGACCACAGAATGGACGGCGCCGATCCGCGCACAGGCGAGCATCGCAACGGGGAGCTCGGGTATCATCCCGAGGTAGATCGCCACACGATCGCCGCGGCGGACTCCGATCTTCTTCAGACCGTTGGCGAAACGACAGACCTCCTCATAGAGCTCGCGGTACGTGATGCGGCGCTCGTCGCCGGGCTCGCCTTCCCAGAAGTAGGCGACGCGGTCGGGATGCGTCTCTAGATGACGATCGAGGCAATTGACCGAGATGTTCAGACGTCCGCCGATGAACCACTTCACCCACGGCGGGTTCCAGTCGAGCACCCGCGTCCAGCTCCGGTACCAGTAGAGCGACTCGGCCTGTCGGGCCCAGAAGCCCTCCAGGTCCTCGTCCGCCTGCTGATAGATCTCCTCGCTGCTCACGAGAGCTTCGGCAGCGAAGTCATCCGGCGGATCGATGGTGCGGTGTTCTTGGAGCAGAGCGTCGATGTGGGGCAAGCTCGACTGGCTCACGGTACCACTCCTTCGATTCGGGCCACGGGTGGGCGAGGAAACCGACATGCTAGAGATGCTCGAGAGCGGGGGCAAGTCCCATTCCGAAGCCGGCGCCGTGGCTCGCGGCCGACCCTAGCGGTTTCCCGAGGCCATCTTCGCCGCCTCGGGCAGGGCGCGCAGCCGGAGCATTGCGGCGATGCCACAGATCGGTCCGAGCGCCAGGACGGCGAACGCCCACTCCCACCCCACGCGCTCGACCAGCAGCGGGACCAGCCGGATCGTGAAGAGCGTCAGCAGAAAGCCGAGGCTGGTCTGCATGGTGAGGGCCGTGCCGACGTAGCGCGAATCGCCGAGCTCGCTCACCGCGGCGCTGAATTGAGCGCTGTCCGCGACGACGGCGAAGCCCCAGACCAGGCATAGCACGGTCAACGCGGCTGGCGAACGGAAGAGCAACCCGGCGGCGAGCGCGCAACTTCCGGAGACGGCGAGGCTCAGGGCCGAGATCGACGTTCGGCCCCAGCGATCGGCCAGCCTGCCGGCGATCACGCAGCCGAGGCCGCCGATGGCGACGGTCGCGAAGCCGGCGAACCTGGCGCCTAACTCGCTCCACCCGGCTCGCTCGTAGCTGGCCAGCAGGAAGAGCGGCGCCCAGGTCCACATGGCGTACAGCTCCCACATGTGGCCCAGGTATCCGAAATTAGCCAGCCGCAACCCTCGCTCGCCGAGGGCACTGCCTGCGTGCCGAGGCTCGAAGGGCGCGGTCTCCGAATGCAGCGGCCCGGCCTCTATGAAGAAGGCGGCGATTAGGCCGGCGAACACGGCCGAAGCGGACGCGATGAACAAAACCGAACGCCAGGGTGGTATCCCGGCCTGGCCGCCGAGGATCGGTAGCGCTGCGAACAGGTGAGGCATCGCCGATCCGACGGTCAGCGCACCGACCAGGAGGCCGATGCAGAGACCGCGGTCCTCCTTGCACCACGTCGCCATGAGCTTCATGCCCGGCGGGTAGACGCCGGCCAGCGTCATCCCGGTGAGAAAGCGCAGGATGATGGCGGCGATGGGGCCGTCGACGAAGACGGCGATGGAGGCGTTGAAGCCGGCACCGAGCAGAGCGCTGATAGCGAACAATCGCCGTGCCGGCACACGATCGGCAACGTTCAGCACCGCGCTCAGCAGAGCACCCACCACGAACCCCAGCTGGACGCTCATCGTGAGCCACGACTGGCCACCGCCGGAAAGCCGCCACTCGAGGGTCAGCTGCGGAACAACCGCCGAAGCGGAGAACCAGAGCGCCATCGCCAGCATCGAGGCGAGGGCCAGCCACCAGAGGCTTCGCCACTTCCGAGTCATAGAACCACAAGGTAGGAAGTGAGACAGCTCGAAGTCCACTGGGATTCGGGGATTCGGGGACCCACCTCCCCGAATCCCCGAATCCCAAAGGGCTTGTTTGTTGACACTTCGCGCCTCATAGTCGATCAACTCACACCGACCAATCGGAGGGTCGAGATGCGCCACGTCTGCCGTCACATCCTGTTCCTGGTGTTCGCAGCCCTGTTGACCTGCCCATCGCTCGCGCGCGCCCAGGGCTCGCCGGGCACTCTGTCAATGGAGCCCTGCCCGATCCCCGATACCGAGGAGGAGGCGCGCTGCGGGACCTACACGGTGTACGAGAACC
>JBDHHM010000233.1:0-4385 GCA_039589355.1 Gemmatimonadota bacterium
TGAGCCAGGTTATCGGCCAGGGCGGCCCCCGCGTAGGCGTCCTCCGCCAGCGGCAACAGCTCCGTCGCCCGCCTCCCCTCGCGGACCGCGTCCTCGCCGCGGCCCAGGCCCGCGTAGGCCAGTCCGAGCCCGGCGTGCAGCCGTGCGTCCTCCGGCCGGGCAGCGACCCGCTCGCTCAAGACGACCCGGGCCGAGTCGAAGTCAGCCTGCGCCAGCTCGCCCTGGCCGGCCCGCTCGTGCAGAATCGCCCTGGCCAGGTAGTACGAGCCGCTGTCGGTGCCGAACGACTCGGGGTAAAGCCGGAAGAGCGCCGTCTCGTAGTCGAGCTCGCGGGCGCCGGTCAGCATGCGGAAGCTGCCCCAATAGATGTTGGCGTGCGCTTCGGCGAGCTTCGTCCGCGCCATCTCGAACTCGGGGTCGAGCTCCACCGCCATCTCGAACATCTCCAGCGCCTGCTGGGCGCTCGTCCGGCTCGCGCCAGAGCGTAAGTACTCGTCGCCCAGCAGATAATAGCGGTAGGCCTCGAGGTTCGTGGTCGGCGCGGTCTTCAACGCCAGGCGCTCCGGCTCCAGCAGGGTTAGGTCCAGCGCCTCGGCCACCTGCTCGGCGATCTCCGACTGGACCTCGAAGACGCTCTCCATCGGCTCTTCGTAAATATGCGCCCACAGGTGCGTGCCGTCTTCCACCTTGATCAGCTGTGGGGTGACGCGCACCCGGTTCGGCCCGTCGGGAACGTTCTCCCACCGGACCGTCCCCTCCAGGATGTAATCGATGCCCAGTTCGGCACCGATCTCGGCTACCGTCTTATCCGTACGCCGGTAGCGGATCGCCGTCGTTCGGGCGATGACCCCAAGGCCGGGCAGGACGGCCAGGCGGGCCGTGATCTCTTCGGTAATACCATCGGCGAAGTACTCGTCGATCGGCGCGCCCAGGTTCTCGAACGGCAGCACCAGCAGCTTCATCCCCGAGCTCCCGCCATCGAAGCCCGCCCAACCCGGAAGCCGCGGTAGCATGTACCAGGCAGCCAGCACCGTCAGTCCCAGCACCCCGACGACCGCCGCCAGCGCCAGCGGCCGGCCCGGCTGCCGATACGGAGCCGCCCCCTCATGCAGGGACTCGGTGCGTACGACTCCTTTGGGGGTGACATCGAAGGCCCAGGCCAGGACCATGGCGACGGGGAAGCCCAGGAGGGTGACGACGACGAGCAGCGTCAGCGCCCACGCTGGCAGCGAAAGAGCCTCGAAAGCGATCTCGGCGGCCTGCCAGATGACGAAAGCGACGGCAGCGTAGACTACCGCGACGCGGAAGACGCGCCGACGCTTAAGCTCCGCCAGAAAGCCACGGAGCCGCGAGCCGCTCTCACCCATGGGTCTGCTGGTCCTATCCCAAACCGTCCACTAAAGCTACGTACGTGTGCGTGCCAAGATGTACCCGCACCACGAGTGCTGCAAGGATGACACTCTTACCCTTCATCCTGTTAGAAACCTGACGACCCTGGACGGTTGGAAGGTCGCGCCGACGCTACTCGCCCTCGCCGAACGCTGTGATCAGCGGCCCGTTCTCGACCCCGGCGTTGAGTGCCGCCAGCCCGCTGCAGCTCGGCAACTGCATGCGCGACGAGTCGAACTCGCACCTCACGTACTGGCTCCGCATCTCGGCGTTCCAGTTGCTGCTACTCACCGTCATCTCGAGAGGCAGGTCCGGACGCTTGTAGCTGACGCTGTCCAGCTCGGCCAGGCTGCGCGCGTAGCGCCCGTAGATCGAGAGGAACCAACGCTGCGCCGACTTGACCTCCATCAACTGGTCGGTGAACGTGCGGCTGTCCTCGCCGACCTGCGAGGCCTCCGCCAGGAAGCGGTCGTTGAACGGGGGCTCGAACAGCAGGAACATCCAGTTGTCGCCGCGCGGCTCGAAGTAGGCGGCCGAGAGCCGGGCCGTCTCGTCTTCGCGGTCATGCACGCGGAACAGCACCTGCCGCCCGTTGCGCGTCTTGTTGACCTTCTCGACAACGACGTAGGTGCTGTCGGTACACCCGTACGGCCAGCCCTCACAGAACCGATCCTGGATCTGCAGGGCGGCTTCGTCCTTATCGAAGCTGTCACAGCCTGCGAGCATGATCAGCCCACAGAGCACGAGCGGCCTGAACTGGCGGAATCGAGGCATCATTTGCTCCTGCTGGTTCTCTTTAAAGACTATCGGTGCCCTTGGCCGCCTCGCCGGTCGGGGGGGTCGAGCCTGAGCCGCACCTCCGGCACCCTCTTGCGAACCGGCTTCTCACCGGTGGCCGGCGGCGCGTGCCCGTCGCTTTCGGGCCCCGACGGATGCGTCCGCAGGCTCTTGCGGATCATCTCTTCGCCCCGCTCGATCGCCTGCTGGATGCGGCTCAGCTCACGTTCGCCGCGCTCGAAGATATCGATCGAACCGCCCGCCTCGCGCCTGATCACGACCATCTGCACGGGAAACGTGAGGGCGCCCGGACTGGTCTCGGCTACATGCAGCATCGTCCAGTAGGCGGATAGCTCACCCAGCGCCACGTCCGGTAGCCTGTCCACCCACAGCACCTTGCGCAGGAACGCGAGGAACGGATCGGCGACGGCCTTGGCGCTACCGATCGTCGCGCACGCCAACTCGTCGGTGACCTCGGTGACCGAGCATTCCGGGTCGAGGAGGAACAGACGCAACGAGTCGCGGAACGGGATGGCGAGCAACGATTGACTTATTGCGTACTCGTTGGACGTGATCCCGAAGCCCGGCAGACCCTGGAGCGTCCGGTGGATCGCGACCGTACGCTGGACCGGGGCGGCCAGCGCATCGCGGAGCTTCCCTCGCAGTACGTCGTCAGCCGATTCACGCTCGTCCGGCTCCGCAAGGCTGCGCTCCAGCGACAGCGCCATCTCCTGGGCCAGCCCGTCGTGTCCGGTTACGCCCAATACCGCCTGTCCGGCGACGACTCGCAGCTTCTTCGACCACTGCCGCGCCGGTGGCAACCCGTCCTCGGAGGGCATGGTTCCCGGACCGCTGGCGGCGAGCACCAAGCTGTCCGTGCACCGGATACCCACAATGAGCGACACGACGACTTACTCCTGAAAAGCGCCCTTTTAGGCGAACGGAAGATCAAGGGGCCTTCTGAAAGACGGCCTGGTTCAAGGGGGAGTGGCCATGAAAAATACCAAATCGGGTAGCCAATTACAAGCAGCGTAATGACTTCGATTCCATGGTCGCTGCGAGGTCGGAGCCGGGGGACCGCTCGCTCCGGTCGACCCGGGGTCGGAGGCGGGGGACCGCTCGCTCCGGTCGACCCGGAGGTCGGAGCCGGGGGACCACTCGCTCCGGCCGACCCGGCAGTTCAGGGTCGGTGCTTGCCGCCAGGACATCGGGCAACTCACCCGCAGACTTGGCCTAACGATCGGAGCCGGGTCGCTAAAACCGACGGGGGCGGACCTTCCGCCTTCGCTCGGCGGTCCCCCGGGCTCCTCCCGGCCCAGATGTGCTCACCCACCCATTAACGGGCGTCGGGGCGGGTCGTCGAGCGGAGCTGGTGTTAGCGAGCCCGCGCTCACGGGTCACCGTGAGCGCGGGGGAGGCCGAAGCTAGACGGCCCGCCCCGACGCCCGGGCCGGCCCGGCTCCCGAGGCCCTGCCCTTGCCCAAATACCCGGTTTCCAACAATTTAGCGGTACCCCCGAAGGTCCCGCCGGACAAAAACAAGCTCACATGCAAGATTCTGACAACCTTATGAGCCAGCTCGCCAAGGAAGAGACTTCCCTGGCAGCCACCACCGAGCAGATCGAGGCGGCCCATCGCCAGATCGAGGCGCTGCACGCCCGGATCGCCGACACGCAGAGCCAGATCGCCGCGACCGAGCGCCAGATCGAGGAGCTCGCTGATCACGCCGCTATGATCGAGAAGCGAATGACGCTCTTGCAGGAATACATGTCGATGGTCGATGAGGCCGGGAAGGCCCCGAACCCGCCTCCCGTCGAGACCGCGCCTGCTGCGCCTGTCGACCCGGCGCCCGCACCCGAGGCCGTCGAGAACGAGGCCGAGGCCCTACCCGCCTTCGAGGGCGAGCCGGAACCGGAAGACGAGATCGGCGACCTCTCGTTCGAATCGATGCCGGGGGCAACAGCCGACGACACGAACCCTCCGGTGACGGTCAGACCGGACTCCTTCGATGACCTAGACGAGGAGGCGCTCACCCACGAGCTCCTGCCCCGAACGCAGACGTTCGAGGAAGAGTTGCTGCTGGTCATGGCCCACCATAGGAAGGCTATCGCGCCGAAGGAGGTAGGCCGCATCTTCCGCCGGCTCGACTACGCGCCCAAGCAGAAGGCCACAGAGGCGGCCATCAAAGCCCAGGTCGAGGCGATCCCCCACTTCATCGAG
>JBDHHM010000234.1:0-4314 GCA_039589355.1 Gemmatimonadota bacterium
TCAAGCTAGGGCTGCTTGCCTCGGACGCCAGCCCCGCCAGCGGCGCGCCGACGACCGGGCCCCATAAGACCGCCGAGGGGGCCGTCAGGCCCCCTCGATACACCCTGAATCAGTGACCGTGTGGGCGGATATCGACGCTCACATCGGGCAGCGGCGTGTCAGCCGTGTGCGGCGGTAGCAGCGGATAGACGACGCTCGGTTGCCTGCCGGTGAGCGCAGCCAGGAACGCGGCGATGGCCTGCGTCTCATCCTCGCCCAAGCGCCGGCCCAACTGGGCCGACCCCATGATCCCCACAGCCTGCTCCAGGCTCCAGACACTCCCGGAATGGAAGTAGGGTGGCGTCAACGCGATGTTGCGTAGCGACGGCGCCTTGAACACGTACTCGTCGCTGGCCGTCTGGGTGACGGCGAAGCGCCCCTTGTCCTCGGGCGGCAGGATGTCGGCCCCCGGCTTCTCGACGACCCCGAACGGGAAGTAGCCGGTGCCACCGAGGTTCGCACCGGCGTGGCAGGCGATGCAGCCGCGGTCCATGAACAGCCCGAGCCCCGTCTGCTCCATCGCCCCCAGCGCAGCGCCGTTGCCTTCCAGGTACTGATCGAGGCGTGAACCTGGGGTCAACAACGTCGCCTCGAAAGCCTCGATGGCCCGCGCCATGTTCTCGAAGGTGACGGGTTCATCTTCGCCCGGGAACGCCCTCTCGAACATCTCCACGTACTCGGGTATGCTCTTCAGCGTCGCCACAGTACGCTCGGGCGTACTGTTCAGAACTGGGCGATATTGAGGACGGCGTTCAGCACCGTCGGCGCGTTGCGCGGCCCTTTCTGCCAGCCGTGCCCGACCGACGTCTCCAGCAGGTCCACTCCACCCAGCCCCAGGTTGTGGCAGGTGTTGCAGCTGATCAGCCAGCTAGACGACAACCGGGGCTCGAAGTAGAGCAACTTGCCCAGTTCGATCGACTCCGGCGTCATCGGCGTGCCCTCGAGTGCGGGCGGCGCTGTAGGTATCGGCTCGAACACCGCCCGAGCCCGCTGCAAGAGCTCATCCTGCCCCTGCGAAGCTCCGATCACCAAGACGAGAGGTAAGGCGAGAAGAATCTTCTTCATCGTGGCTCTCCTATGCTATCCGACGACCTCCCTTTCACTCCGCCGGAGGACCCGAGCTCGCCAGCCGACTCGGTGAGCTCGTCGTACCAGCGGGCGTGGTGTTTCTTGACGTCCTCCCTCGACATCTTGCCGGTTATCCAGGTCCAGCTCATCGGGTACGCATCCGGGTGGAGTATGACGAAGAAGAAGTGCCAGACGATAATCGCCAGCGTGGCGAGCCAGGCCTCGTAGTAGTGTACCGTCTGCGCCGCCGGTAGGAGCCACCACGCAGGCCATAATCTCACGGCCTCCGTGGGGTACCAAAGAGCGAACCCGGTGACGACCATGATCAGCGTGCCCCAGATCAGGGCCCAGTACTCCGCCTTCTGGGTGTAGTCGTAGCGCCCGAACCTGACCTTCTTGTCCCGTTGGAACAGGTAGTAACCGATGCTGTCTCGTGCATCGACGATGTCCTGATAACTCGGTAGCATGGCGCGGAACTCGACCCGGCCCCGCTTGGTGAACGCGATGTAGTAGAGATGGTAGAGCGAGGCGGCGATCATCACGACTGCGAAGATGCGGTGCAGATCCCCACGTACCACCTCGGTCATCCCGACGCTGCTCAGCATCTGAACCCACCAGGCCTCGGGGAAGCGGAGGGCGAAGCCGGTGATGACGAGCATTGTGAACGAGACCGTCAGCAGCAGGTGCTGGATCACCTGCGAGCGATCGAGCCGCAGAACTGAGCCGCTCTTCCGGTCCTCTTCGCGCTTCTCGACCATGAAGTAGTTCATGATCAGTAAGTTGTGGATGGCCATCCCGCCGATTACCAGCGCGATCATCCAGAGGTAGATCAATCTGATTATCCGGTTGACCGGGTTGGCGGACATCGAGGTCGTCTCGTGCGTGTAGCTGGCGGCGAACGCCTCGTCTGTATTGTCGTGGCACTGCCCACAGGTCGCCACGACGTTGGCCGCGTGGATGGACGAAGCCGTGTCGGCAGCGGGTAGCACGGAGTGGGTGGTGTGGCAGTCCACACAGCTCGCAGTAGCCTCGCAGCCCCGGTAGGAGGTCCAACCGTGATAGCTGTCCCTGTAAGTGCCGACGACCCCACCCTGGAGGCCGTACTTGGCGACGATCTGGGGATTGTCGTGACACGGCCCGCACGTTTGGATAGCCAGGTTGGCCGAGCAGGTCCTGGCATCGGGGTCCTCGTGCGAGAGTATCAGGTGCTCCCCGTGGCAATCGTTGCAGGCAGGGCTGTCGATCAGACCCGTCCTGAGCGCTCGGCCGTGGATCGACCGGTCGTACTCTTCCTTAATATCCGCGTGACACTGCCCGCAGGTCGTCGAGATGTTCAGGGGGTTGATACGCGACGCCGGATCGGCCGGGCCTTTCAGGTCGTGCACGCCGTGGCAGTCGGTACACGTGGCAGCCTCCAGCCCCAGAGCGCTCGCCGCACCGTGCACCGATAGTGCGTAGGAGCCCGCGATTTGCGGAAGCCTCACCAGATCCTCGGTGAGCAGACCGGCCTCTCCGTGGCATTCCGCGCAGGTGGCCGGTTGGTTCAGCCGGTGCGTCCGCGACTGCGGATCGGTATGCCGAAGGATGTTGTGCCTGCTGTGGCACGTCGCGCAGGTCGGGGCGCGGCGGTTCCCACGGCTCCAGCCGTAGCCGTGAACGCTCTCCAGGTAGACGCTCGAGACGCCCCCGTGACAGGCCGAGCAGTTTGGAGACTCCAAGTCCGTGGCGTGCGGCAGCCCCGTGCCCACCAGGTCCTGGTGGCACATGACACAGGAGAGGCCTAGCGCCCCGTGAACGGACCCCGTGAACTCTTCCTGATTGACCACCATCCGCTCGGGCTCCTCGAGGTGCTGGAACATCGAGGGCGATGAATGGCACATCAGGCAGGTCGCGTCGTCCTGGGCCCGAGCCAGGGAGGCCGGTCCCAGAATGAGACTCGTTATAAAGGAGGCACGCGCCAGAACGCCCCAATTGGCAGTCATCCCAATGCTCCGGACAATAGGTAGCGATTGAGGCAAAACTCGCAAGAGGACTTCAAAGAAGTATAGCGGGGCAAGCACCGTGCCGCCTCCGGCCCGCCATCGGATGACCGGCGGCGGACAAAAAAAAGACGGTGCCGGCCCTCCGCGGCCGGCACCGTTAGACACCCGTCGATTTTGCCGCTGATCGACTAGTTGCGCCCCTGTCCCTCCACCCGGAACAGAACGTCGTACGGTCCGATGCTCCCGCGGTCGACAACCAGGTGCTGGTGGCCGAGCTGGGGTCCGCCGGTCCGCACGTAATCGCCGGGGCTGGCCGATTTCACGTCGGCGCGGTAGCGCTCGTGCAGGTATTGGCTGAGCTCGATGGCGGAGACGCCGCCGTCGCCATCGGCGTCGGCCAGGCCGTCGCCGACGGCATCGGCCAGGAAGACCGCCAGGTAGCCGCCTGCCCGGAACTTGGCCGCAACGGACGAGGTCACGTCCTCCTCGGAGGAGAAGAGACCCATGCGGCCCGGTGCGGAGATGACGTCTTTGGCGAAGCCGCCGCTAAAGCAGGCGTCGAGGATGACGAGCGAGACGCCCGCCCCAACGTTCTCGAACATGCGGTTCATCTCGTCGTCGGTCAGTGGCCCGTCGTAGAGCTCGATCGTCTCATCCATGGCGTCCGGGTCGGTGGGCTGGTAGCCACCGGAGCGCGGCAGCCGATTGCCCGACGCCGTACAGGTTACCTATGGTCGCATCGTTGTCGGTGAGGACGACAGCGTCGCCGCGCCGCATACCGGTCTGGACCATGGCATCGTGCACCCGATGGGCGTCCTCGGCGGTGTAGACCAGGTCATTACTTTCGCCGGGGTAGTCGCTGATCCCCATGAACACGCCGTAGATCCGACCTGCGTCGGAGGCGACTACGGGTCCCGCAGTCACCACCGGGACGGTACCCGGCGCACCTGGGCTGAGGGTGAGCTGATAGCTGCCCGTCTCTCCGGCGCTGTAGGAGGTCGTGAGGATCCGGTAGCGCCCGTCCTCCCGCAGGGTAACATCGATCCGCGAGTCCGATCGACCCTCGTAGTCGTCGTTGTCGATCTTCTCGCCAGCCGGAGTCTGGAGCTGCAGGTACGTGTCGAACTCGGTCGAGGACATATCGACCTTGACGGCCTGCCCCACCGCACCCTCGAACACGTACACGTCTCCGTACTCGCCGCTGGTCAGCTGTGGGTCACCCGGT
>JBDHHM010000235.1:0-3197 GCA_039589355.1 Gemmatimonadota bacterium
CGGATTCCCACTCCAACATCACCCCTTCAGCGTCCCCTTCTTCCGCACCCTCACCTTCACCTCCTTACGCCCGAACGCGGTCGCCTCCTCGCAGGTCGGCAACCAGATGTCGATGATGTAGCCCTTGACCGCGCCGCCCGTATCCATGACCTGGTGTTTCTCGAGGACGTCTCCGTCCCCGAGGCGGATATCGATCTCGCTGCCCAGGGGAAGAACCCTGGGATCGCTGGCGACAATGCCCTCGCGCACGTAGACGCCCGACGCGGTGAACCCATAGTCGCAGTACGCCGTCGCCTCGAACGAATGCCAGACCCTCGACGGCTCGATCGGCTGGTAGAAGACACAACCGGATACAGCAAGCGCAGCGATCGCGGGCACCAGCCTGCGTGCCGGCACCCATCTCTTCTCCGCTCCCCACCCCACGTCACATCTCTCCCACGAAGAATCCCGGTTTCAGTATCGCGTCCGGATCGAACCTGATCTTTAGGGCGCTGAGCAACTGCTGCGCCGTGCCCGGGTCGCCCCAGGGATCGACGATGCGGCGCAGCGAGGTCGGCGCCCGCTCGACCCTCACCACACCGCCACCCTCCCCGGCCTCGCGGCGCATCTCCTCGACCCGCAACGTCCACAGTCGCTCGCTCGACGCAGCCTCGTACAACAGATGCGGCACGAAGATCCAGACCCGACCCGCAAGCGGCGACGCGAGCAGCGGCGGCGTCTCGCCGCCGCAGAACGGTGTCGCCTGCCGAATAACTCCTTCCACGCCCCGCAGCGGGACTCCGGCCCGGACGGTCAGCGCAGGCCGCAGGCTGTCCTCAAGTTCGACGACGGACCCCCAGGTCCGGTCGCACGACTCGACCCGGATCGACCGCCTGGCCGCCGCCGTCTTCGCCGCCCGAGCGGCATCGTTCACCGCCGCCTTATGCCCCAGCCAGCGAACGATCATCACCCAGTCCTTGGTGTCGATGTCGAGCGCGGCAGCCGCGGCAGGCGACGCGATCTCCGCCGCCGCCGGCACCAGCTTCTTGCCCGAAGCCAACTCGAGCGCCAGCGCCGCAAGCTCACCGACGTCGCTCGATCTGTAGAGACGAGTGCGGTCCGCCTGTGGAAGCGCATGCAGCCGCAGGTGCGCCTTCGCGATGACACCCAGCGTGCCCCAGCTCCCGGTGTACAGCTTCACCATGTCGTAGCCGGCCACGTTCTTCACCACCCGGCCACCCACCTTGACCACGCGGCCGTCGGGCCGGATCACGGTGAGCCCGAGGACCAGGTCGCGAGGCGTGCCGTAGCTCGCGGCCAGCGCGCCGGCCGAGCCGGTAGCGATCGTCGCGCCCACCGTCCCATCGCCCAATGGGTCCAGCGGCCACCACTGGCCCTCCTTCGCCAGCGTCGCGTTGAGATCGCTAATCGACGTGCCCGGCAGCACCGTGGCGAGCAGGTCGTCGGGATGATGTTCGGCCACCTCGTTCAATCGCCGGGTCGTGATCACGAGATCGACGTACCGGTGCAGGTTACCGACGTTAAGCCAGCCGCCGTGGCCCACCGGGACCACCGCCCAGCCCGACTTGCCGGCCAGTTGCATCAGCTCGGCCAGCTCCTCCAGCGAGTCCGGCTCGGCGACCACCTCGGCGGGTTCGCCGTCGACGATGAAGGCGCCCGGTTTATCCAGCAGGCAGGCCGAGCCGATCGCCACCTCGATCGCTCCGGCGACTTCGTCCGGCTTGGCCTTCGACTTCCGCACGCCGACCGTGCCGACCCAGCCCGGGACCGGCGTCTCCGGTTCGTCCGGAAGGACCTTCTTCGGGTTACACAGCTTGGCGGGATCGAAGACCTGCTTGACCCAACGCATCACCTGGCGGTCGGCGTCCGAGAACACGAGCGACATGTACTTCCGCTTGTCGACGCCGACTCCGTGCTCACCGGTGATCGTGCCGCCCGCCGCTACACACGCCTCGATGATCTCCCTGCTCGCCGCTTGTACCCGCTCGCTGATCCCTTCCTCGCGACTGTCGTACGGAATGTTGGGGTGCAGGTTACCGTCGCCGGCGTGAAAGACGTTCGCGATCGTCAGGTCGTACTTCTCTGCTATCGCGTAGACATTCGACAGCATCTCGGGCAGCTTGCTGCGCGGCACGGTGGCGTCCTGCACGACCAGGTCGGAGCCGATCCGGCCCATGGCACCGAATGCCGACTTGCGCGCCTTCCAGAACTTCATGCGCTCCGGTTCGCTCGCCGCCACCGACACCTCTCGGGCGCCGTGCTTCTCCAACAACTCCTCGACCTGCAACACCTGCTCGGCCAGGCCGGCGCCCGGACCGTCGAGCTCGACGATCAGCGAGGCGGCGACGTCGGTGGGGAACCCGGCGGCGAAGACCGACGCCTCAACCGCCTCGATCGTGTTCTTATCGATCATCTCGAGCGCGGCGGGCAGAATCCCGGCGGCGATGATCGCCGATACCGCGCGGCTCGCCCCGTCGATGTCATCGAAGTGGGCCAGCAGCGTGCCCACCGCCGCGGGCACCGGCACCAGCCTCACCTCGATCTCGCTGCAAATCCCCAGCGTACCCTCCGACCCGACGAACAGGCCAACCAGGTCGTAGCCCGGCCCGTCGGGACCGGGCAGCTCCATCAGCGCGCCACCCGGCGCGACGACGGTGAGACCGACGATGTGATTCGAGGTGACGCCGTACTTGAGGCAGTGGGGGCCGCCGGCGTTCTCCGCCACGTTGCCGCCCAGCGTGCAGGCCGTCTGGCTGGACGGGTCGGGCGCGTACATCAGCCCAAACGGCGCCACCGCCTCGGTCAGCCGCGTGTTTATCACGCCGGGCTGCACCCGCGCGCGCCGGTTCTCCGCATCGATCCAGAGGATGCGGTTCATGCGCGACAGCTCGATGATGACCGCGCGGTCGGCGACGGCGCCGCCCGACAGCCCCGTCCCGGCGCCCCGTGGCACGAACGGGATCGTCGCCATGTGCAGGGCGGAGACGACCCCCTGGATCTCTTCTGTACTGTGAACGAAGACGACGGCGGCGGGCGTCCCTCGGTAGGCGGTCGCCGCATCGGACTCGTAGGGTAGCAGCTCGCCCGGCTCCGTCAGCACGCTGCCGCGTCCGACGACGGCCCGGAGTTGCTTCAGCAGTTTTTCGGATAGAGCAGGGCTCGCCATGTCATGTGACGATACCGTGGCGAGCCCTGTA
>JBDHHM010000236.1:0-4287 GCA_039589355.1 Gemmatimonadota bacterium
GCGCCGGGCCGAGCTGGCCCCCACCCTGGTCGAGACCGTCCAGCGCTACGCCGAGCTCGAGTCGACGGTGGTCGATGCTGTGGCGGATTCACGGGTCGGCCTGGTGGCCGCCGTCAGGTCCACCGATCTGTCGGCTATGGAGTCGACCAGCGTCTCGCTATCTGGTGCCCTGAGTGAATTACTGGCAAGCGTCGCCGGCTACACGGATCTCCAGAGGGACCCGGGCTTCCAGCGCCTGCTCGTCCAGCTCGAGGGTACGCAGGAGCAGATCGTACTGGCGGGTCGTAGCTACAACGAGGCCGTCCGTCTCTACAACGAGTATATCGCCGGCTTCCCCCAGGTGCTCACCGCCAAGGTCATCGGAGCCGACCCGCGCCGGCCGTTCGGGGCGTCGGAGGCCGCCGACTCGGCTCCCCCGGCCGACCTATGACAGCACTAGCCCAGTAACCGCTTCACCAACTCGAGCCCGATCAGCACGATCAGGGGAGACAGGTCGATACCTCCCATCTCCGGTAGAGCCTTGCGCGCCGGCTCGAGCACCGGGTCGGTCAACTTCTTCAGCAGGTCGATCACCGGCTGGTCCGCGTCGGGCGATACGAACCAGGAGAGGATGACACGCAGGAGGATGAGCCCCTGGTACAGAGTGATGAGGGTTACTAGAAGTACGCCGATTCTCACGAGTCCCACCGCCTGTTCGGAGTTGGCACACTGATCCTGGTTCACTACGGCGGCGCCCTGGCGGTAGTTTCAACCGGCCGGCCGCCGTGGATTGTGGGGCCGCTCACCTTTTTGACGCCGGCGACGGTGCGCCGCTAGAATTGGTGGCTTCTGGCGAACGATTCTCGACACCGGAAAGGAACGCCGATGGCCTCTCGCGACGAGAAGCGACAGCTCGTTCGATACCTGTTCCTGAAGCTGGACCCCTTGTGGCGGCGGCCCCTTGTGGCGGCGGTTGAGCGTTGACAGGCAGATCGAGCAGAAGGTCGAGCTTGCTGATACGATTCGCAGCTTCCAGGCGAAGTGCCTGCTCAGGTCCTACAGCACGATGGGCACGCGGGGCGACACCGACCTCATGTTGTGGCAGGCGACGGAGGACCTGGAGACGCTGCAGGCGCTGGAAACGGCGATCTTTTCGACCCGTATGGGCGCGTATCTGACGACGCCGTACAGCTACCTGGCGATGACGAAGCGCTCGATCTACGACTTCCCGGACGACCCCGAGCACGATGAGCTGTCGAAGTACCTCTTCCTTTACCCGTTCGTAAAGACGCGGGCGTGGTACAGGCTGTCACACGCCGAGCGGCAGGAGATGATGGGCGAGCATGTGCGCGTCGGCCGCAAGTACCCGGACATCAGGATCAACACGGCGTACTCCTTCGGGCTCGACGACCAGGAGTTCATGGTCGGGTTCGAGGGCGACGATCCCGGCGATTTCCTCGACCTTGTGATGGAGTTGAGGGAGAGCGACGCCTCGGCCTATACGCTCCAGGACACGCCCATCTTCACCTGCATCCAGATGTCACTCTGGGACGTGCTCGACTCGCTGGGCGGCGCCTCCGTCTCCGAGCTGGCGCGCGCGGCGGAGCGCGACTCGCAGGGCTTTGTCGCGGTGGCCGCGCTGGACGAGCTGCCGCCAGGCGCCTCGAAGCGGGTCTACAACGGCGCCAACGCCATCGCCCTGTTCAACGTCGACGGCACGTATCACGCGGTGAGCGACCGCTGCTCCCACGGGCGCGCATCGCTCAGCGAGGGCTCCGTGGACGCCGACGGCTGCACGCTCAACTGCCCGTGGCACGGCGGCAAGTTCGACATCCGGACGGGAGAACCGGCTGGCGGCCCCGTCAGAGAGGGGATAAGGAAGTATCGGGTGAAGGTGGAGGGTGGCCGGATCCTGGTGGGCTAGGAAGATTCGGGGATTCGGGGATTCGGGGAGGTAGGGAGGTGGGTGGCTGACCCAGATACCTCTCGTGACCTGGAATCCCCGATTCCACGGATTCCACGGATTCCCACTCCAACTCCCGAATTCGAGACTCCCCGCAAAAAGAAAGAGCGGGTGCATTTCCCGCTCTCTCGAGTCTCCTGGAACCGTTCCCGACCTCTACTCGACGATCACCGCCTCCAGACGATAGTGCTCCGGGTTCACCGCTCTGCCGTCCACCAGCACCTCGTAGTGCACGTGCGGGCCCTTCGCCAGCCCGCTGCTTCCCACGTGCGCTATGACGTCGCCGCGGCGCACATCGTCGCCGACCTTGACCTTCAGGTTCCGCTCGTTGTGGGCGTAGCGCGTCTTGATGCCGTTGCCGTGGTCGACCTCAACCGTCCAGCCGTAGCCGGGCCGCCAGGCCGCGTACGTCACTCGGCCGTCGGCAGTCGCCACCACGGGTGTGCCGCGGCGGGCCGAGAGATCGATACCTTCATGTGGACGACGAACGTTGAGGAGGGGGTGCCAGCGACTGCGGCTGAAGGAGGAGCTCAACCACCCGCTGGTCGGGTCGATCGACGGGTAGCTGACCAGCCAATCGTTGTGAGCCTCCATCGCCTTCGACGCCTCCTGCAGACTCGCCTGCAGCAGGTTCGACTGCCGCAACAGGCGGTTCAGGTCGGTCGTCGTGCTGAACACCTCGCCGCCGAGGTCGGCATCCAGCTCCAGCAGCGGCTCGCTTTCGATCGAGCCGGTGCCCGGTCCACCGATACCCACATCCCGCACATCCGGGTCGATCTCCGGTAGCCCCGCCAGTAGCCTGAAGCGCCGGTCCCGCTCCGATATATTCGTGAGCGACGCGCTCAGCTGGTTCACCGTCTCCTGCATCCGCTCCACATCCGCCACCAGCAGTGCGTTCTCCCGCTCCAGCCTCTCCGTCTGCGCCAGGTCTCCCAACTTGAGGAGCAGCGCCGCAGACGCGACCAGGATGAACAGGAGGAAACCAGCTACCCCGGCCACCGCATAGCGGAGCACACGCTTAGAGATCTGCAGCGAGTGTGCCGGCTGCGGTGAGTCGGTGATAACTAGGAACGTCAGGCGGTGTCGTTCCATTCGCCATTCGGGTTCGCGAAGCATGTTTACAGACAAGTCCATCGGCGACATCACGCCTGTCCCCTAGGCGAAATACGACCGCCTCGAGGGGTCACGGCATGCCGATGGAGGAGGGGGCGGACGCCACGTTAACAGCTTATGGCGGCACTGTCAAGCTACCGCGCCGCCCCGAGATGGTGCAAGCTCTGTACCCTGTTAGACAATTGTGTATAAACATTTGTAGTTGAACGACTTAGCCCCAGAAAAGGAGTCGCAAAAGGCGCCTTTTTCTGGTACTTATTGACCATGTAATAGGAAATATTGCCCGAATTTTCCGACCCGGCCATTGCCCCCGGTTGCGCGTTCGCGAGGGCCCAGGCAGTATTGAGACGGTCCCACCAGACACGGGTATTGGAAACAGGAGCCGCCCTCGTGCCGGCCCCCACCGGAGAATCCAAGTGCTTGGAATCTACATACTTGCCGCCATGGTCGGCGGTGGGCTGCTCGTCTTCTCGGTGCTCAGCGGCGCCCACGACGGCGGCGATGTGGACGTTCACGGCCTGGATGTGGACGCCGCCGGCTACGACGCCGATCTCGCGGGGCTGGATGTTGACGTTTCCGGAGTCGACGTGGACGTGGCGGGCGCCGACGTGCACGTCGGGGGGCTCGACGCGGACCATGACATCGATGTCGGTCACGGTGGGGCGGGCACACTGTTGCTGGGTTTCTTCCGCCCGCGCAACCTCATCTTCTTCCTCGCCGCCTTCGGTGTCACCGGGACTGTGCTGACCGTGACGAACGCGTCCACGCCGAACGCGACGGTCCTTTTGTCGCTGGCTATGGGCGGAGGCGCGCTGCTGCTCACGCACTCGGTCTTCAGCTGGCTGAGGCGGAGCGAGGTGGGCATCGGCACGGTAGGCGACCGTGAGATCGAGGGTCATACGGCGCGGGTCGTGTTGCCGATGGCGCCGGGCCAGCCCGGGCGAGTGGTCTGCACGATCGCCGACCGCGAATACTACCTAACGGCGCGTGTATCTAAGGATGTAACGAAGCAACTGGCAGCCGGCAGCGAGGTCGTCATACTCGGGATCCAGGATGGGGTCGCCGAGGTGATCCCCTTCGATATGCCGGAGCTTCCACCAGCAGAAAGTTGAGGGTAGCCGAGTGGACCCGGAAACTGGTCTCGTATTAGGAACGATCGCACTGGGCGTCGCCATGGCGCTCATCTTTGTCGTCAAGTCGCTGATCGTGATCTGCCAGCCCAACGAGATGGT
>JBDHHM010000237.1:0-3654 GCA_039589355.1 Gemmatimonadota bacterium
GAGGGCGGTGTAGGGATGCGGGTCTTCCCTCTCTGCGAGAGCATGTAGACCCGATCTTTGGGCGCCGGCACCCGGAAGGGTAGTTCGCTCTCGGGTACGTCGGGGAAGAGTTCCCGGAACGGGCCGGGGTTCACGATGGCGCCCGACATGCAGTGCTCGCCGAGCGAACCGGCTTTCTCGAGTACGCCAATCTCCAGCTCCCCCAGTCCGCCTCCACCTTCGTTGTCCCGGGCGACCAATCGGGCGAGCTCGATAGCCCCGGCCAATCCGGCGGGGCCACCGCCGACGAACAGCACGTCCATGGGGACGGCCTCGTCGTCCGGCGAATCCTCGACTATGAAACGATCCAGCGGCAGAGGCGGCTGGTGGTCCGAGGGCTTGATGGTCCCGGGAGTCTCGTTTCCGTTCGTCATAGCTCCGTGCGGGTTGCGGTGGGGCGTCGCTCGATGTTCGGTGAGGCCGAGTCAAGATGCGGCTTCGGCCGGCCCACGTCTAGCAGCACGAGCGTGGTCCATGGTGGACCCCCGCCGATCCCTTCGGCGAACTGACTTGCCGGGACCGTCCGGGTCGCCCAGTCTGTTCCGTACACCGATCGCGAGGGGGTTGCTGGAGAGGAGCCTGACATGAGTCCCCGAGCTGCCCGTGCAAGACCGAAGCTCGCATTCCATCCGCTGACGCCCGAGCGCTGGCCTGACCTCAAGCAGCTGTTCGGTCGTACCGGGGCCTGCGGGGGTTGCTGGTGCATGTGGTGGCGACTGAGCCACTCGGAGTTCGAGCGGCGCAAGGGAGAGAAGAACCGGCGCGCCTTCAAAAGGATCGTGGACTCCGGCATCGAACCGGGCCTGCTCGCCTACCTGGACAACGAGCCGGTGGCCTGGTGTGCGATCCAACCGCGTGAAGCCTTCCCGCGAATGGAAAACTCGAGGATCCTGAAGCCGGTCGACGACCTGCCGGTGTGGTGCGTTCCATGCCTCTTCGTAGCCAAGGAACAACGCCGAACGGGGGTCTCGATTCGGATGCTAGAAGCTGCCGTGAGGCACGCGCGTAAGAACGGGGCAAAGATCGTGGAAGGATATCCTGTGGAGCCCAAGAAAGGCCGTGCGGCGGACGCATTCGTATGGACCGGTACCGCTTCGGCGTTCCGCAAGGCAGGCTTCGAGGAAGTCGCGCGCCGCTCGGAGACGCGACCGATCATGCGCTACCACCTGAAACGGCGACGATAGAGAGGACGACCGATGCAAGTCATCGACGAGGCCGAGATTCGCGCGGCAATAAAGGAACCGGAAGCGCTGGCGTCGGCGGAGAAAGCGTTCCGAGCCATGGCCGAAGGCGGAGTAGAACTGCCGCCGCCCATGGGCCTGGAGGTGCAAGCTGGTTCAGAGAGCGAGTTGAGCCTCGGGAACCGATCAAGGCTCCCCGTCGTTAGCGGAGTGCCCCGTGCGAACGCGCCCGGCGCCCGGAGGTCACACCCCGCAGCAATGACAGTACCGGGCACATGTACGAAGGCCCACATCGGTGGGCCTTCTGCTTTCTTGTTACCCTCGTTGACGTTCAACCACAGGCACCACCATCGCCTGCGGCATGACGACCACGTCCGCCGCGAGGTCGGCGAAGTTGCGCTCGACCACACCGAGCTGATCGACGGTGATTGAGAGGCCATCCGCGTACCCCCCGCTCTTCACTTTCATTTCCAGCTCGAACAGGACATCCGTGTTCAGGCCGTTGGCCGAGGCACCAGCCGCCTTCACCAACCCCGGAGCCACTCCGATGTTGATCGCCCTCAGCACCCCGTCCTCGAGAGAGCGTGCCGCGACCGGCTCGAGCTTTGCCGGGTCGTAGCTCAGCCGCACCAGATAGCCCGTGGGCGTGAGGTCCACTCCGACCGCTCGTACCTTTCCCGTCACCCGCACTCGAGAGCCGGGAGTCGCCTGCCGGTCGTCTAAGGTTAGATAGACGTTCAGTCCCGGGGGTAGGTTCGCCTCTTCGCCGCTACCCGGCGTCGTCGGCTCGTCGGCACAAGCAGCGAAGCCCGCAGCTGTGATCGCAAGGATCAGTGTGACGGTGAGTGGAGTGCGCATGCCTTTTAGCTCTCTTCTCATGTAGTTCACTCTATTCCTCCTAATCGGACTCGAGCGGCGGTCGGACATCGGGCTTACGGACACGCGCCCACGCCGTACCGATCGACCCCGCTTTCGGCCGGTATCGGCAGCTCGACCAGGTGGCGAAGGATCTGTACCGCGTCGACGCCGTTCACGACGCCATCACGGTTCACATCACCGAGCTCGATATCCGCCCCGTCGGCGAGCGGCAGATCGACCAGGTGGCGGAGGATCTGCGTCGCGTCACCGCTGCCTACGGTACCGTCACGATCCACGTCGCCCCAGAGCGAGGGGCTGACACACAGGCTGCCTGACTCGACCGTCAGCACCGACCGAAGATCCTGGGCGAATGGCCCAAGCAGCTCGTCGAAGGTGACGGTAACGTCCACCTGGTCCCCGGGGTTTGCCGACGCGTCCATGTTGAGCGTCACGCTAAACAGCGTACGGATGCCGCCGCTCAGGCCCGTCGCTCGCGACGCCGTCGCCTCGATTATGCCGGCCGCCGCTTGATCCACGTCGGCGGTGAACGAACCGCCGAAATCGCCCTCGCTGATCTCGACGAACTCGAGGAGGCCGGGCGTCCATCCCAAGCCGACGGCGAAGTCGGTCGCCTCGCGCGTGCTACCGCTCATGTCCAGCAGCAGAGGCACATCGAACGGCTCGCCCAGCAGCCCGTCGACTTCCTCTACCGCCAAACGCGCTGAGAGATCTCCTTCGCCACCGATGCGGGGACCGTCGTCCACCGGGAAGTAGTAGACCTCGCCGAATTCAGGCGCGTTCGCCGTGAGCACCAATCCGCCTTCGACGAGCGCGATACCCAGCAGGTCCGTCGGAGACGGCGCGATGGCGAATAGCTCAGCGTTGGGCGACACCGCCGGGTCTATCACCCATATCAATCCGCCAAGCAGATCGGCGTCCAAGCCGGTGACGTAGATCTTACCGGACCGACCCACCGTCACGTCCCAGGGTATCAGGCCGCTACCCACCTGGCTGGTCGATCCATCGCCCAGGTCTACCCTCAGCAGGTAATCATTAGCAATGCCGGCGATGTAGATGCTGTTGTCCTGCGTGACGGTCCGATCGAGGCGATGCTGGAGCCATCGGGGCTGATGCGGTACGTCTGGTCTAGGAAGCAAACGGTGGCGTAGATCTCTCCCTCAGGACCCGTGGCGAGCCAGAAGGCATTATCCGGTAGCACCGCAAAGGTCGATTCTCCACCCTCGCGACCGATCCTGGTGATAGACGTGTTGCCCACCCCTGCACTGCCCACCAGCCAATCGCCGTCGGCAGCGAGCGTGACGTCCGAGGGGAATGGGTCGAACCCGGTGGCGACGGCAGCATCGATCCCGGTCTCCCCCGCCGGAAGCAGGCTACCCAGACCGTCACCGGTCGCCACGATCGCCCGATCCGTCCGCGCGTCCGTCGCCGCGCCCCACGGACCGAGCAGGTCTTCGCCGATGATCGCCATACCGGGCGAGTAGACCCAGAGCAACACCGCCGCGCTCGCCGACAGCCAGCCATCGTCCGGCGTGAAGTTGATGACGCCCTCGTTGCC
>JBDHHM010000238.1:0-4705 GCA_039589355.1 Gemmatimonadota bacterium
CGCACCGGCCTGGCTGGCGGTTACGTAGAAGTAGGCCATCTGGGCGCGCTGCATGGCTGCCGCGTCGAAGGCTGGGCTCCCGAGAGCGATGAACGCGCCGAAGTCGGCCGCGTAATCCATGCGCTGGCTCTGGATGTCCGCCATCTGATCGATCAGCCGGCCGATCCGCGGGCCGAGCGCCGGATCGAGTTCGGCAGCCTCACGGAACTGACGCTCCGAGTCACGGCGCCGCGCCATGTACTCGGGGTTCTGAAGGCCTTGCCACTGACCGTGGTATGCTTTCTCCGCGTTCCGCAAGCTGGAAATCTCGTCGCGCAGGTCCATCTCCTCGCCGGTCTCCGGGTCCTGGTCGTAGAACGCCTGCATCGCATCGGCGCGGCTCTTGTACAGGTCGTAGATCGCCCTTTCTTGGGCCGCTCCGCGCCACTCGAGCTGGGCGACCGTCTGCAGCCGGCTGGACCCGCCCGGGTTGCCGATGACGAAGACAGCATCCCCGTGCTCGACACCTCCCTCGCTCCACTCGAACCAGAACTCGGGCTTCACCGGGTTTCCGGCGTCGTCGTAGATGCGGTAGAACGAGAAGTCGAGGTTGTAGCGCGGGAAGGTGAAGTTATCGTAGTCGCCGCCGAAGAAGCCGATCTGCAGCTCGGGAGCCAGCACGAGGCGCAGGTCGGAGTAGCGATGGAAGACGTAGGCCGAGTACTTGGCGCCGTCCCAGAGTCCTATGATCTCGACGACGATCCCGGCGTCTTCGCCACCGTGCTCCGCGGCGATCCGCTGCGACAGGTTCTCTTCGATCGCCTGCTGAGCCTGGGCCCGCTGGGCACCGGTCATACCCTCGACCGCCGCGTGGACCTCGGCGGTCACGTCCTGGATGGCGATGAGCTGGTCAATCGACCTGGTCGTTTCGCGCTCGTCACCCAGCGAGGTAGCGTAGAAGCCGTCGTCCAAGAAAGTCTCGCCGGGCCCGCTGACCTCGGTGACGCTCTCGCGGGCGCAGTGATGGTTGGTGAGGACGAGGCCGTTAGGTGAAACGAAAAAGGCCGAGCAGTTCGAGAGTCGCAGGGCTCCGAGCCGGGCCTTCTCGAACCAGGCGTCGTCCGGCTGGAAGCCGTACGTCTCGGCGAAGTACTCCAGCGGGGCGTACTCGAACGTCCACATCTTGCCGTTGTCGAACTCGCCCGCCTTGACCTCGATCATAGCGCCTGGGAGGCTGGGCATCGCAGCCGCCTCCGCCGGAGGCGGTTCCGGGGGCGCCGGAGTGGGCTCACTTACGGGTGTGGTCGACGTGCTGCACCCCGCGGCCAAGATGAGCGCGGGGAGAAGCAGGAGTCGACCTCGGATGGTGCTTAGCGTGTAATCGTTCGCGGTCATCGACTTGCTCCAGTGTGTTCAGATGCAATTCTGCCAGAAAGACCTCGGAATGTGGTGTCTTGCCTTGATTTGAGCAACCGGCCGTTGCGGTCCCCGAGCCGGTGTCGGGACCCCCAGGCGGCTACTCCCTCGCCGGCCCCGGCTGGCGCGGCCCCTCTCGCTCGGGTAGAATTGGGCACGGACCACGTTCAATCGTCCATGCAACGGAGGACCTTCCTGGCCTAGATGCCGAAGCGGGAAGACATACAGAGCGTCCTGCTGCTGGGCAGCGGGCCGGGTCATCCTGGTGAACTCGAACCCGGCGACGATCATGACCGACCCGGACCTGGCGGACGCGACCTACATCGAGCCGCTGACGCCCGAGTGGGTGGAGCGGGTGATCGAGGCGGAACGGCCCGACGCACTGCTTCCCACCATGGGCGGCCAGGTGGGGCTCAACATCTCCCTCGAGCTCTACAACTCCGGGACCCTGGAGAAGTACGGGGTCGAGCTGATCGGGGCCGACGCCCGGGCGATCCGGCTGGCGGAAGATCGCGAGCAGTTCGCGTCGGCGATGCGCCGCATCGGTCTCGAGGTTCCCCACGGCGGCTTCGCCCACTCGCTGGATGAGGCGCTGGCGGTCGCCGAGGAAACGAGCTTCCCGGCGATCATCCGCCCGTCGTTCACTCTGGGCGGCACCGGTGGCGGCATCGCCTACAATCGAGACGAGTTCGAGCAGGCCGCGCGGACGGGCCTGGAGGCTTCGCCGATCGGCGAGATCCTGATCGACAAGAGCGTCATCGGCTGGAAGGAATACGAGCTCGAGGTGATGCGCGACCACGCCGACAACGTCGTCGTCGTCTGCTCGATCGAGAACTTCGATGCGATGGGCGTGCACACCGGCGACTCGATCACGGTGGCGCCCGCCATGACCCTCTCGGATGCGGAGTACCAGGTGATGCGGGACGCGGCGATCGCCTGTATCCGCGAGATCGGGGTCGCCGCCGGTGGCTGCAACATCCAGTTCGCCGTCAGCCCGACGACCGGTGAAATGCTGGTTATCGAGATGAACCCGCGGGTGTCCCGCTCCTCGGCGCTCGCCTCGAAGGCGACGGGCTTCCCGATAGCCCGGATCGGTACCAAGGTCGCCGTCGGCTATCGGCTCGACGAGCTGCCAAATGCCATCACCAGGGAGACACCCGCCTCGTTCGAGCCGGTCCTCGACTACGTCGTGGTCAAGGTCCCCCGCTTCGCCTTCGAGAAGTTCCCGAGTGCGGATCCGATCCTTGGCGTGCAGATGAAGGCGGTCGGCGAGGTGATGGCCATCGGCCGCACCTTCAAGGAAGCCTGGATGAAGGGCTTCAACTCGCTGGAGAACGGCCGCGCCGGTTGGGAGTGCGGTCAGACACTCGGCGACGACAGCCTCTCCGCCGATGACGACGAGACCCTGTTGGCCGCGCTGCGCCGGCCGACTGCGGATCGTGCGTTCCAGATCAAGCGCGCGCTGCGTAACGGACTGAGCGCCGAGCAGATCAGCGAGGTCAGCTACATCGACCCCTGGTTCATCGATCAGTTGGGCGAGCTCATGACGGCGGAGACCTGGTACGCTTCGCTGGCCGAGCCGACGCGCGAGGCGACGTGGGAGATGAAGCGTCTCGGTTTCGGCGACGAGTTGCTGGGCAAGCTCCGTAATGAGACGGGAGCCGCTGTCCGAGAGCGGCGCTGGGGCTGGGGGATGCACCCGTCATATAAGATGGTCGACACGTGCGCGGGCGAGTTCCCGGCTGCCACTCCTTATCTGTACAGCACATACGAGGAGGAGAACGAGTCGGTCCGCAGCGAACGGCGCAAGGTAGTTGTGCTGGGGAGCGGGCCCAACCGGATCGGACAGGGCGTCGAGTTCGATTACTGCTGCGTCTCTGCGGCTTTCGCTCTGGAGGAAGAGGGTCTCGAGACGATCATGGTGAACTCGAACCCCGAGACCGTCTCCACCGACTTCGATGTAAGCGACAAGCTCTACTTCGAGCCTCTCACCCTCGAGAACGTGCTCGAGATAGTATACCTCGAACAGCCCGAGGGGGTCGTGGTGCAGATGGGCGGCCAGACGCCGCTCAAGTTGGCGTCGAAGCTTCGCGATATGGACGTCCCGATTCTGGGCACGACAGTAGACGCCATCGACCGGGCCGAGGACCGCGAGCGCTTCGAGGCGCTGGCCCGTGAGCTCGAGATCGACCAGCCACCGAACGGGCTGGCGGTGAGCAAGGCCCAGGCCATCGAAGTGGCGCAACGCATTGGCTATCCCGTGCTCGTCCGTCCCAGCTATGTCCTCGGCGGTCGCGCCATGGAGATCGTCTACGACGATGAATCGCTGGAGAACTACTTCGAGCGGGCGGTCCGGGCGTCGCCGGAACACCCGGTACTGATCGACAGCTTCCTCGAGGACGCCTTTGAAGCCGACGTCGACGCCGTCGCCGACGGCGAAGAAGTGTTCGTCGGCGGTGTTATGCAGCACATAGAAGATGCCGGCATCCATTCCGGCGACTCGGCCTGCGTCGTACCGCCATACCTGTTACGGGACGAGCACGTCGAAACGATGAAAGAGCACACTCGGGCCCTTGCGCGGGCGCTCGGTGTGGTCGGGCTGATCAACGTGCAGTTCGCCGTCAAGGATGGGGTCGTCTACGTGCTCGAGGTGAATCCGCGGGCGAGCCGCACCGTCCCCTACCTGAGCAAGGCGACGGGCAATCCGCTGGCGCGACTGGCGGCGCGCTGCATGGTGGGTCGCAGACTGTCGGAGTTCGACCTGAGGGCGGACGACGAGTTTCAGGGCGTCGCGGTGAAAGAATCCGTCTTCCCGTTCGAGAAACTTCCGGGCGTCGATGCGCTGCTCGGTCCGGAGATGCGCTCGACGGGCGAGGTGATGGGAATCGCCGACTCGTTCGGGTTGGCTATGGCCAAGGCGCAGGTCGCGGCCGGTAATCCGCTGCCGATGTCGGGCCGCATCGTGGTTACCGTTCACGAGCAGGACAAACCGAACGTGACGCCGATCGTGCGACGCTTCCACGAGCTGGGGTTTGAGATCTGGGCGACTTCGGGCACAGCCCGCTACCTGCGGGCACGTGGGATACCGGCGCAGCTCGTGCTCAAGGTGCACGAGGGCCGTCCTCACATCGTCGACCATCTCATCTCGGGTGAGATCGGTCTGTTGATCAACACGCCGCTGGGCAAGCACGCCCAGTTCGACGACTACGAGATCCGGCGCGCGGCGATCCAGCGCAACGTACCTTACACGACGACGCTGTCGGCCGCGTCGGCGCTGTGCGACGCGGTGATCGCGCTGCGGCACAGGAAG
>JBDHHM010000239.1:0-3161 GCA_039589355.1 Gemmatimonadota bacterium
ACGATCGCCAACCTGTTGTCGCCGTTGGCGCGGCCCACGGCGCGCTGCGCTTTCGGCCTGTCTATCGCCCGTGCCTCGTCGGCGTAGGCGCGCGTCGCGCCGTAGGGTATCGTGCGCAGGTAATCCCAGCAGGCGACCTGGAACTCGGTGCCCGGGTAGACGAGCGGCACGGTGAACTCGCGCAGCTCGCCGTCGAAGTAACGTCGTAGCTCGTCGTCCAGCTGGGCGATGTGGTCGTTCTCTCCCGGCACGACCTCGGCCCCGAAGTGTTTGTTGAGGCGCTTGACCTGTGTCTCCAGCATCCGCCGGTCGGCGAACTCGAGCATGCAGACGCCTTCGTCGTTCGCTGCCGCCACCATCGGTCCGAGCGGGGTGAGCAGTCGCGTCGCCTGGATGGGTTCGGTCTCGCGGCTCGCCCCCGGCGTCTCGTCGAACGTCCGGGCGAACGCGTCGCGGAAGCCGCTCAGCGACTCGAAGCCGTGATCGTAGGCGGCGCTTGTCAGGTCATCGCCGTGCCGGATGCGGCCCAGCGCCAGCCCCAGCCGCCGCGCCCGCTGGTAGGCTTGGAACGTCATCCCGTGGTTCGCCTGGAACCAGCGACGCACGCGCCCGGGATCGAGTCGCATCGCGCGCAGCTCGGCGTCCTTCCAGCGGCGGCTCGGATCGGCCTCGACCTCATCCAATAGGGGATGCAGCCAGTCGGGCACCTCGCCGTTGGGCTCCAGCGGCCGGCAGCGCATGCACGGCCGATAGCCGGCCAGCAGCGCCTGCTGCGTCGACGGATAGTAGTCGACGTTCTCCTCCAGCGGTTTCCGCGCCGTGCAGGTCGGGCGGCAGAAGATGCCCGTGGTGCGGATGGCGGCGAAGAAGACGCCCTCGTACGAAGCGTCGCGGTCACAGAGGGCCCGGTACATCTCGGGGGCCGGCGGTAGATTGGCTGTCCTGTTCATACCTGCCAATCTACAGGCGGCACGGCGGATTTCCACCGAGAAATGTGGAGGGAATTCGCCCGGCGGTCGGGGCGCCTACGGAGGGGTATCGGCAGATCTTATCCCGTAGTCTATCGTCAGGTTGAGCACCGTGATCTTGCCGGCGACGATCGTGAAGTCGTTGGCCTCGGTGAACAGCTCACCCAGCCCTTGGGCTGTGAAGATCACGTACTCGCCCACCTCGAGCTCGACATGGTAGAGGCCCCGGTCGTCCGTACGGGTCTGCGCTACTACGTTCTGACCACGGCTGTCGTGGACAATCACGTCGTAACCCGGGTAGGGGCCGTCGCAAGGTGGGAACTGGGGGCTGATGGGAGGGCAGGGGACGCCCACCAGGTGGACGATCCCTTCCAGGACGCCCATATCCTCATCGAGGCCCGCCAGCTTCTCGCTCGAGATGCCGCCGCATGCGAGCAGCGCGAGCAGCCCGAGCAGTAGGAACGGGACGATAATGGAGAGTGGGATGCGCAGTTTCATCGAGTGCTGGTCCTCCTGCAACGCATGACCCGTACGGCGATCCTCTTACACACTCTGTCTTCGAGGCAACCGCCGTGCCGGAAAGGCGCGTAGACGACGCTGTCTCTAATTCGTTGTGGGCAAAGTGATTTGGGCTGATGCTGGGTGGGCCGCGGGAGAGCGTGTGGCCTGTATTCAACAGCTTTTCGAACGAATCGGCTCAGTATTCCGAAACCGCGCTCACCGGTAGAGCCTTCCCGCGTGGCGGATCCAGCCGCCGGGGCGATCGCCCTGGGGATCGTGGTGGGTCCAGTGGACGACACCGCCCTGCTCGTTCCACTCGTAACCCCCGCGGAACTCCACCGAGTCGTCGACGGCCAACGGGACGCGCGGCGCCAGGTCGATGTTGTGGCTCATGAGCAGGGTGTGACCCGACGCCAGCCTCAAAATGAAACGCTGGTGACGATCGCCCTCCTCGTCATCGGGCAGAACGCGCTCCACGACGCCGGCCGACTGGATGACGAAACCGGAGCGTCCATCGCGATACGCTTCGCTGATTGCCCGATCGCCGGCGATGACCGCCCCGGGCGAAAGCGCACCAACGGGGGTCGCTTCCGTCGCCGACTCGCCCGCGGGCCTCTTGAGCAACTCATTCAGCCCGTAGATCGAAACGAGGGCGAGCACGAGAATCAGGTAATGGGCAGGTCTTCCCATAGTATCGCGCGGCACTTGAATCGCGTAGCAGGGAGCCGAGGGTGTCGGCGAGCGTAATTTGGAGCGCGCCGGCGGCGAAGCCGCCGTTCTGGCAACCGAGGCGCGCGACATGGAGCGAGACGATCCCTCGGCGACCGCCTGCGATCATTCACCCGCGCGCCACCTCCCACAACCGGTCCGCCAGCGACGTCAAACCATCAGGATCGGGCAGCCGCTCGATCCAGCGCTCGGGGATCGCCGACGCCCCGAACTTCGCACCCAGCACCGCGCCCGCCACGGCGCCGTTCGTATCGGTGTCACCGCCCGCGCGAATCACCTCGAGGAGAGTGGTCTCGAGGTCGCCGGCGTTGAGGAAGGCCCAGAGCCCCGCCGTCATTGCCCGCACCGTGTAGCCGATCGACGAGGGCTCGTCCAGGTCGAGCCCGCCCAGGTCGCTCGTCGCCGAGCGGCGCACCGCTTCGCCGACTTCCTCCGGCGCGCCCACGCCGTCCAGTCCGTCCGCCAGCTCGTGCAGCGTCCAGTGGGTCCCGGCCAGCGCGTGGGCGATGGCGGCGCAGGTCGCCGCCGTCGTCCAGACGCAGCGCGGATCGTAGTGCGTGACCCGGGCGCTGTGGCCGGCGTCCTCGACCAGGCGCACCGGGTCGCGCCGCCAGCGTAGCGCCACCGGCGCACAGCGCATCACCGCGCCGTTACCCGCTGCATAGCGGCCCGATTCCTCCCAGACCGCGCGTGCTGCGTCGGTGCCCCGGGCGCCGGCCTTCGCTTTCACCAGGACGTGGTACGTTTGTACACCCATGCCGTGGCCGCCCCTCTCCGCCCAGCGCAGCAGCCGCGCCATGTAGGCGTCGACGTCCAGCGGTCCCTCCAACAGACACTCGGCCAGCTCGATGGCCTGGGCCACGTCGTCGTCCCAGGGCCCCTTCGCTGCCTGCGGCCGGATGTCGCTGAGCCCGTCCGGCAACATCGAGCTTATATCGAGGGCACTGAACCCCTCCACGGGCA
>JBDHHM010000240.1:0-3425 GCA_039589355.1 Gemmatimonadota bacterium
GTGCATCCCACCAGGACAAGCACGGCCAGGCAACGCGCGACGCGGCCACTGACAGTCGGATTCTTCATTTCCGTTTGCCTCTTGGCGGACGAGCCGGGGCTCTGTTGACGAGGTGACAGTGAGACAAAAGATGAGCGGCTTGTCACGACCAGGCAAACAGGCAACCGAGGCTGGCCCGGTGTGTTGGCGTGAGATATCATGTGGCTATCGCTGCGACAATCACGCACATGCAGGAGTCCCACCATGAGATCTCTCGCAACCACCGTGGTGATCCTGGCGGTGACGGCGACGGCCGCGAGCGCCCAGCAGGTCGCGGACAGCGCGTTTCACTTTGCTGGGCCCGCGCCCGCGTATGATGCCGGGACCGGCGCCCGGGTCTGCATCGACGGCGCGCACCACAACTTCCACACGATGGACGGCCGCTACCTGGCGTTCGCGACGCTATTGCGCGACGACGGGTACCGGGTCCGGGCCCATACCGAGGTGTTCGCGTCGGAGTCGCTCAGCGAATGCGACATAATGGTCATCTCGAACGCGACGGCAGAAGCGAACGCCGAGGACTGGGCCTACCCGCACCCGCCGGCCTTCACCAGTGAGGAGACAACCGCGCTCCTCGACTGGATTCTGGGCGGCGGGTCGCTGCTGTTGATCGTCGACCACTCACCGTGGCCGGGCGCGAACGGCGACCTCGGCGTCCTACTCGGGGCCCACATGCTGGACGCCTATGTCGGAATGGAAGTTTTCGGCGATCCAGATGAAGTCGCGTTCGGCCGCGCCGCGGACCTCTACGGCGTCTCGATCGACCGCCTGCTCGAGAGTTTCGGCGAGCCGGGCAGCCTCGCCGAGCACGTGATCCTCGAGGGTCGGAACCCGGATGAGGCGGTCAGTACCGTCACCACGTTCACCGGTCATGCGTTCTACCCGTCGAGTCAGATGGAGCCGCTGCTGGTCCTGAGTTCCGACGCGTGGGGCGGCGCGGTGCTCAACAGGAACCTGCCGGAGGCACCACAGGAGGCGACGCCGACCTTCCCGGTCGGCGGCTGGCTGCAGGGCGGCGCGGTGCGGGTCGGGCAGGGCCGCGCCGTCGTGCTCGGGGAGGCGGCGATGTGCACCGCGCAGCTGGCCGGACCCCAGCGCGTACCGATGGGGATGAACAATCCGTCCGCTCCGCAGAACGCCCAGTTCTGCCTCAACGTCGTGCACTGGCTCTCCGGGCTGCTGGAAGAATAGGTTTCAGACTCTCGAACAACGGGGGCACAAGGATCGGAACGATCCCTGCCGCGACCCCCATCCATCCTTGACGGAGAACGGCTCATGCTTTCCCCTCGCCCACAGCACGACTCGTTTCGGACATTAATCGTCATCACCCTGCTGGCTCTCTTCGTTGGAGTTGCCCAGCAAGCAGCGGCCCAGGGCACCCGCCTGCTGCGCGATCCCGACGTGGGCCCCGACCACATCGTCTTCGTCCACGCCAACGACCTCTGGTTGGTGGACCGCGACGGTGGGGACGCCCTGCGCCTCACCAGCGGCGAGGGGGCAGAGACGGACCCGGCCTTTTCGCCGGACGGCCGCTGGATCGCCTTCACCGGCCAGTACGGCGGCAACACCGATGTCTTCGTGGTCCCGGCTACCGGTGGTGAGCCCCGGCGTCTGACCTGGCACCCGGGTTCGGATGTTGCCCAGGGCTGGACACCCGACGGCGAGGTCCTCTTCCAATCCGGGCGGGAGGCTCGGCCGACTCGACTCTGGCGCTTCTATACCGTCCCGGTCGGCAGCGGCATGCCGAAGCCGTTGGCCGTGCCTCAGGCCTACCACGGTGAGATGAGCGCCGACGGAGCCTGGCTGGCCTACCAGGAGATCGGGTACTGGGATCCGGAGTGGCGGAACTACCGGGGCGGCCAGGCCCAACCGGTGAGCGTGGTCTCGACGCGAACGTGGGAGCGGCTCACTCCGCCCTGGGAGGGCGAGCGGCAGATGGCCCCGCTCTGGATGGACGGCGTCGTCTACTACATGTCGGAGCGGGACTGGGCGAGCAACGTCTGGTCCTGGAACCCCGGGACCGGTGATGAGGAGCAGCTCACCTTCCACGCCGATTTCGATGTGAAGAGCCTCGGTGCCGGGCACGGCGTCGTCGTCTACGAGCAGGGAGGCTACCTGCACGAGCTGAACCCTGCCACCGGTGCCACGCGCCAGCTGGAGATCGTGGTCGCCAGGGACCTCAACTGGGCCCGGTCACGTTGGGAGGAGGTGCCGGCGAACGGGCTCCGCGACGCCCGGCTTTCGCCGACCGGTAAGCGGGCCCTGTTCGAGTACAGGGGTGATCTGTTCACCGTACCGGAGGAGAGCGGCAGCTGGCGGAACATCACCCAGAGCCCCGGGGTCGCGGACCGCCACGCGGTCTGGTCTCCCGACGGCGAGAAGATCGCCTGGTTCAACGACGAGGGTGGTGAGTACGGCCTTATGGTGGCGGACCAGGACGGCACGAACAAACGGCGAATCGAGATCCCGGACCCCACCTTCTTCTTCGTCCCAACCTGGTCGCCCGATGGCACGCGCCTGGCCTTCACCGACACCGACTACCGGGTGCTGATCGTCGATCTGGCCGGCGGCGAACTGACCCACGTCGACACCGACCGCTTCGCGCACCCGCAGCGCTCCATGAACCCGGTGTGGTCGCCCGACTCGCGCTGGATCGCCTACGCGCGCCGACTGGACAACCAGCTGCGGGCCGTATTCGTCCACGACACCCGCAGCGGTGACACGCACCAGATGACCGACGGGATGGCCGACGCGATCAGTCCGGTATGGGATGCCTCCGGCAAGTACCTCTACTTCCTGGCTTCCACCGACTACGGCCTCAACACCGGGTGGCTCGACATGACGTCCTACGACCGGCCGGTGACTCGGGCTCTCTATCTCGCCCTCCTCCAGGACGGAGAGGCCTCTCCCTTCCTCCCCACCAGCGACGAGGAGGCTGAGGAAGAAGAGGACTCGGACGAGAGTCGGCCGTCCCGAGGATCGGGCGATGAGGGTTCCGAGGCCGAGACCGCGGAGGTCATCATCGACTTCGACGGTATCGCCGGGCGTATCGTCGACGCTCCGGGCCTACCGCAGCGGAACTACCTCGGGGCCGAGACCGCGGAGGTCATCATCGACTTCGACGGTATCGCCGGGCGTATCGTCGACGCTCCGGGCCTACCGCAGCGGAACTACCTCGGCCTAGTCGAAGGCCCCGAGGGCCGCGTCTTAGCGGCGGAAGCCGTGCCCAACGAGCGTGGGTTCACTCTGCAGCGCTATGCGCTCGAGGACCAGGAGGCGACAACGTTCCTGGAGGGAGTCAGCGAGATCGCCGCCTCACACGACCGGAAGAAGCTCCTCTACCGGTCAGGCAGCAGCTGGTCCATCGTCGACGCCGGCGGCTCACC
>JBDHHM010000241.1:0-4623 GCA_039589355.1 Gemmatimonadota bacterium
GATCGGCAGGACCTCGAGCCGGCTGCTACCGATGATGCCGACGTACAGCTCGCGCCCGTCGATCAGTTCCTCGACGATTGCGGACTGGTTGAGGCTGCGGTGGATGAACTCGACTCGCTCGCGCAATCCGGCGTAGTCGTTGACGACCGACGACTGGGCGATCCCAACCGATGCATCCTCGTGCGTCGGTTTCACGATAAGCGGAAAGTCGATGTCCGGTTGCCCGATCTCATCGTCGACCGGGTAAACGGCGAAGCGTGGGACGTTGATCGAATGATAGTCGAGGATCTTCTTGCTGGTCGCCTTGTCGCGGGCGAGCAGGAGCGCCTCGGGTGGGGAACCGGTGTAACGGTATCCCTTCATCTCGAGCAGAGCCGTAACGCCGTAGTCGTAGCGTGGCTTGCCCATGAACGACTCGGTGGCGTTGAAAACGAGGTCGGGCTCGTAATCCTCGAGCCGCTCGAGTATACGACGGAGGTTGTCGCGAAAGCCGAGCAGGTACACGTCGTGGCCGTTCTCGATCAGGGCCTCCGCGACGTCGTACTCGGCCTCACCTACCTCGGCCTCGAGCTCCTCCTTGAAATCAGCGTGTTCCCAGCCCGATCTGGGCGTATCGAAGCAGACGGCGATCTTCATCATCCCCCCGTTGGACGCTCCGCTCATAGAATGGCAGCGCCGGGGGAGAAGTTCAATATCCAATATCCGACACTGACTGATCAGATGATCAACTGGCTCTCAGATATCGGGTCCCAGGGTCGGAGCCGGGGGACCGCTCGCTCCGGTCGACCCGGCAGTCGGGGTCGGTGCTTCCAGCGAGGACAGCGGGCAACTCACCTGCAGACTTGGCCTACGGATCGGAGCCGAGTCGCTAAAACCAACTCCGCTCAGCGGTCCCCCGGCTCCTCCCGGCCCGGATCGAGGCGGGGACCAGGGGCATCCCCCGGCAAAATGCGACAGAGGGACAGTCGTAGAGAGCAGCGGCTGGTCCTCACCCACCGGTTACGGGCGTCGGGGCGGGTCGTCGAGCGGAGCTGGTGTTAGCGAGCCCGCGCTCACGGGTGACCGTGAGCGCGGGGGAGGCCGGAGCGAGACGACCGTCCGACGCCCAACCCCGGATGCCGGACCTTCAGATAACCGCATTCAAGCGTGCAATGCAGGATGCGGGTTGAAGTAGTATCCGCCCAAGAAGCGGCGATCCTGCCACCCCGGGCGTTGGGACTGGGGCTAGAAGCGGTGGCGCCAGAAATCCGCCGAGGTGGGGAAGACGTTCTCGGTGAGCCGCGCGCTGAAGACGGCGAACCAGCCCTCGCCGCCGCGCACCGCGAAGTCGGGGTCGCGCAGGTCGCCGAAGCGATAGCCTGCCTGCACCTCGAAGCCTTCGATCGGGATGAGGACGATCGAGGGGGCGGCGTCCCAGCAGCAGGCGTCCCTCGCCGCGGATGGCGAGCCAGCGGGTGAAGTCGAGGTTGATGCGGCCGCCGAGGTAGTCGGCCCAGGAGACGAGGTTCTGGACGGTGGAATCGGGGTGAACCAGCTCGCCCTCGGTACGGCGGGCCGCGTAGCGGCCGGCGAATTCGCTGAACTTGAAGGGCGCCCAGATCGCCTCGGCGATACCGATCATGCGCTGTTCGTCACCGTCGGCGCCCAGCACGCCGCCGCTCATCGGGTTGCTCTCCTCGAGCCACTGGAACTTGGTCAACACGTTGAGCGCGTCGCTGCCGATGGGACGGAAGGCGAGCCCCCAAAGTGTGGACTTGCGCTCGCTGGTCGGCCTTCCGAGCGCTGCGCTGTTCTCGTTCCACAGGTACTCGCTGCGCGACAGGATCGCCAGCGAGCGACCGACGGAGACGTCGCCGGCCAGCGTGGCCAGGCGGCTGGTCATGAACTCGCCGTCGCGGTATTCGCCGCGGGCGCTGAGCCGGTAGGGCGCGTTGGGCGGCAGCAATTCAACGCCCAGTCCGGCGGCCCAGTAGTCCTCTTCGGGCTGAGAGAAGGGCAGGGCGCGGACCGGGTCGGCGAGCGATGCGTTGTCGAGGCCGAAACGCCGCTCGAACATCGTGTTGAGAGCCCAGGCATCGCCGAGGCGGAGCTGGTTGTTGAGGCCGACGACTGCGGCGTTGTGTGAGCCGTTAGCCCCGCCGATGAGCTGGTACTCGCCGTAGGCCTGAGTGCCGAGCCCGATGTCGCTGCGCACGCCGAGGCTGGCGATCGAGTAGCCGAGCGAGTCGGCCATCATCACCTGACGGAAGCCGCCTTCCAGGGCCAGCCTGGGCGATACCCGGTACGACGCGCCGCCGCCGAGGTGGTCCGGGAGCACTATGTTGCCAGTCGTCTCGAACTGGTAGCGACCTTCGGTAAAGAGGCTGAACTTGGGCGTCGGCGTCCAGGTGATTTTGGCCTCACCGGCCTGCGACCGGTCGGTGACGCCGGCGTTGACGAAACGGTCCTGAGCCGCGCGGAGATCGATCTGCAGCTGTCTGCCGATCGACTGAATGATGCCGCCGGTGGTGCGCTCGCGGCGGACCCGCTCCGTCCTGAAGTTCTGGCGCTCGTGCTCGAACCGCAGCTCGCTGGGCCCGATCCGCAGGCCGCCGGCCGCCCGAATCTCCTCGGTTCCGGCGCGCAGGCCCAGGTTCGACGGGTTGCGGTACTCTTCGCCGACCCGCATCCAGCCGCCGGAGAGGCTCACGTGGCCGCGGAACAGGTTGATCGTACCGTCGACCGCGGTGGCGATGTCGGCGGAGTCGGACGTGGCGGACCCGGAGTAGGAGAGCTCGGCGCCGATGTCGACGGCGCCGTGATGGACCAACCGCACGTCGGCGCCGGCCAGGACCTGCCTACCGCCGGCCGCCTGCTCGTCGCTGATGTAGGTCGCGCCTATGCGCAGCGAGTCGACGTCCAGCAGGTCTCCCGCGTCGGCTGCTGCGCGGGCGCCCCAAACGATTTGTTCCCGGCCGCCGCTCTCGGCCTCGTACGACACCACGATGAAGACCGGGTTCTCGTAAGGATCGGCTGCGGGCACCGGGCGCTTGAACAGGAGCGTACCGCGGGCGTAGTCGATCTGGTAATCGACATAGCGGACGAGCTGCTGCTGACTGATGATGCGCTGCGCGTTGTCGGCCGCGCGGGTTTCGACGATGACGTGGTCGGTGCCCGGGCGAATGTCCGGCTGCAGGGTGTAGGGACCTGATGTGCCGGCGCCGCGGATCTGGAGTTGTTGCAGACTCTGACTCGTAGAGCTGCCGAATCCCTTCCAGACGACAGGGCCGGTGGAGATACGGGCCGCGGCGCCGGGCAAAGCTCGGTTGTAGCTGTTCAGCAGCAGTCCGCTGCTGAATTCGTTGGTCGAGACGTCTCCGAGGGCGAGCCAGTCGAAGCCGCGCTCCACGCGGGCCGAGAACGCGTACTGGGAGGCGCTCATCGTTCGGACCTGGCTCGCATCGCCGAGGATCGGGTAGCGCGCTTCCTCGAGCGGATCGTAGGAGCGACCGAAGAAGTTGCGACCGGCATCGAGCCGGCGGCTGTCGTAGCTCAGGATGACCGAGGTCTTGCTGTCGATCCGGCCACGCGCGGTGATGGCGCCGAAGGCATCGGGCGCCGCGCCGACTCCCACCCGGCCCACGCCGGTGATCATCAGTGGACGTGCCGGGGGAACGAGCTCGAGTTCGATCTCGGTCTCGGCGTCGCCCGCCTTCAGCGTCAGCGTTCCGGTTCCGATCTCGAGCCCGGGGCGCAGGTCGATCCGCAGCCAGCCGGCCGGGTCGGAAAGCAGCTGGAGGCCGATGGACGATGCGTCGGAATCGGAACCCAGTACCTCGGCGCCGTCGGTCACGATCGTCACGTTCGTCGGGTTGACCACGGGGACACCCCAGCGATCGAGCACGCGGGCCCTGATCGTTGTTATGGTGTGCCCATCGGCGACCATCGGCAGCGTCGTGACTTCGGTGGCGATCTCCGCCGGCTGGCCGGTCACGTGAACCGATAGGCTGTCCCAGCGCTCCTGCTGCCAGGAATTCGTCATTCGCACCCGCAGCGTGTGCGGCCCACGTGAGAGCGGAATCGCGACGAAGTCGTGAACGCCGTCGACCCGCATATGCTCTTCAGCGAGCACCGAGTCCCCGTCGAACAGGGTGACCGGGGCACGCGGCTCGCCGCGCACTCCGATGAAGAGCTTGTCGCTGCGCAGGACCGTGCCGTCCTTCGGGCTGAAGATCTCGACGGCCGGCCCGGCCAGGAACGCTCGCCGGTGCTCTTCCTGCCGTTCCTCGTCCGTTCGCAGCAGCGGGACGCTCACAACCTCTACCGGCTCCGCTGCGTCACTCGGTTCCAGCCTCAACGCGATCGGCTCGATCGCTCGGCCGCGGAAGCGCCTGAGACGTCGCGGCGGATCTCGGGGTCGGGCGCCGGCAGACCGCCGACCTTCACCGAGCCCTCGACCAGCTTCCAGCCCTCCGGCAACGAGTAGGTCGCTTGCGGCCAGCCTGCGGGTGCGGGCAGCAGTACGATCTCGACACTGGCGCCCGGCGGCAGCTTGCTGGGGCTGGGCAGCCTGTCGGCGACGGTGTGGACTTCGTCGGTGCCGCTCACCGGTATCGTGTAGTTGTGGACTGCGGCGGCGAGCCA
>JBDHHM010000242.1:0-3063 GCA_039589355.1 Gemmatimonadota bacterium
GATCGCGCCGTCGACCGCGGGCATGCCGCAACGGACGCCGCCGCCCTCGAAGGCGGGGCCGGCGGGCGCCGAAGCGACGACGACCCTCCCATCGCAGCCGAGTGCGACCTCGGTGTTCGTGCCGAGATCGACCAGCAGGCGCGGCCGATCGCCCCGCACCAGGTCGGTGGCGTGCAGGCCCGCCACCGTGTCGCCGCCGGCGTAGGCCCCGATCATCGGGAAAGACTGCAGGCGCGCCTGCGGATGGACCGCGAGCTTGGGACCGCGGCGATCGTTCGCCTCGGTAGCGAAGCGGAGATCGGCCGCCGCCACGTCGAGCGGCTCATGAAAGACCGTCTGGAATGGCGCCACGGACAGCGGATAGGGGTCTACGCCGAGCAACAGATGCAGCATGATGGAGTTACCGGCCACCACGCACTCGTAAACGCCCGCAGGCGCGACACCGGCGGCTACGCACAGGCCGGCGACCAGCTCGTTCATCGTGTCGACGGCCATGCCTTGAAGGTCGAGTGCGCCGCCGGGGCGCGAGCGGGCGTAAGCGGCCCGGCTGATCACGTCGGCGCCGGCGGCGACCTGGCGGTTCACGAGGCTGGCGGACGCAACCACGGCGCCGTCGACCAGATCGATGAGGGCACCCACAACCGTCGTCGTTCCGAGGTCAAAGGCGATTCCGTAAAGCCGCGGCACCCGATCGCCGGTGATGACATCGAGCTGCCGGCTGCCACAGACGATCGCCGTCGCCGCACCACGATCGTCGCCCGGCTCCAGCTCTTCTATCCTCACCCGCGGCTCCACTGCGAAGGCACGCTGGATTCCTTCGACGACGGAACGGGGGTGTTCGGCGGGCGCGGGCACGTGGCAGGCGACGTCCCCGGCGAGCTGCGCCCGGCACGCCAGCCTCCAGCCGTCGGCGAGCTCGTCCTCGGAGATGTGCTGGAGGTCTTCGAGCGATGCGGGGACGCCGCCCTCCAGAATTCTTACCCTGCAGAGTCCACAGGTCCCATAGCCACCGCAAGTGGAATCGACGGCAGCCCCGGCCCAGTGCGCGGCCGCCAGCAGCGTCGTACCCGGCGCTACCCGGGCCTCGCGTCCCGAAGGTTGGAAGCGCACCCGGAGTTCCGGCGGCCCCATGACCTTCAGTCGCCTCCCCAGCCCGGTTTACCCTCCCGGTGCAGGCGGATCCACTCTTTCGCGAATCGGTCCAGCCCGAGGGTTACCTCGGCGGCACGCACCATCCGTAGCATACGTGGGGAGAGGGGATTGGCGATCGCGCAGGTGAGCCCGGCGTGCATCGCCATGGCCAGGAAGGCCGCGCCGAGCTCATCGCGATCGGGCAGGCCGTGCGAGACGTTGGAGATCCCGCAGACTACGTTCGTGCCGATTTCCTTCCGCACGACTCGCATCGTCTCCAGCGCCACCGCGCCGGCCTGCGAGTCAACGCCCAAGGACATAACCAGGGGATCGATGACGACATCCTCGGGCGCTATGCCGAGCTGCGCCGCCCGGTCGACGATGCGCCGGGCCGCTTCCAGGCGGTCGCGCGGGTCCGATGTGATGCCCTCGGCGCCGTGGGCCAAGCCAACAACCGCCGCATCGCGATCGCGGACCAGCGGCAGCACCCGGTCGAGGCTGTCCTCCTCGGCTGTCACCGAGTTGACCAGCGGTTTTCCATCGCACACGTCCAGAGCCGCTTCCAGCGCCGCTGGCATGGCCGAATCGATGCAGAGCGGCACATCGACTACCTCCTGCACCGCGGCGACGACTTCCGGCAAGACGCGTACTTCTTCCACTCCCGCCGCCCCGACGTTGAGGTCGAGCATCCGGGCACCGGCCTGCACCTGGGTGACCGCGTCGGAGCGCACCGTGGTGTAGTCACCGCGCCGCAACTCATCGGCCAGCTCCGGTCTGCCTGTGGGATTGATTCGTTCGCCGATGATGACGAACGGGTGGTCCAGCCCGATGACTACCGAACCGCCGGCCGATCGAAGCCTCGTCTCCACCCCTTACCTCCCGGCTCAATCGATCAGGAACAGGGCAAGCTCGGTCGCGCTCGCCGCGTCCGGCGCGTACCCATCGGCGCCGATCTCGTCGGCCCATTCTTGGGTGACGGGCGCACCGCCGACGATCACCCTGACGCCGGGGCGGAGACCGGCGCTCTCGATGGCCTCAACCGCGTTCTTCTGCTGCGGCATCGTCGTGGTGAGCAGTGCGCTCAGGCCGACGATACAGGGGCTCAACTCCCGGGCGGCCGCGACGATCTGGTCGACCGGCACGTTCTTGCCCAGGTCGTGCACATCGAAGCCCACCGTCTTGGCCATCGCGCCGACGATGTTCTTGCCGAGATCGTGGAGGTCCCCCTGAACGGTGGCCAGCACGAGTTTGAAGGAAGGCGCTCGGGCCTCTTGGCTCTCGAGCAATGCGGGCTCGACGAGCTCGCTGCAGCGCGCGAAGATGTCGGCGGCGACAACCACCTCGGGCAGGAACGCTTCGCCGCACTTCCACCTCCGTCCCAACTCGAGCATCGCCTCGGCGAGCCCCGACTCGAGGATGGCGCGCGGGCTTTCGCCCGAGTTCAGCAGACTCCGCGTCGCCTCCAGTGCACCCTGCTCGTCCTGCGTCAGGATCGCCTGCCGCAAAGATGCCAGAAGCTCATCCATCGGGGCCGCCTCCTCCTTCCTCCTCGTAGCGCGCGATGACGCCGCGGATCTCTTCGTCCAGCCCCTGTTCCAAAGCCCGAGGCTGGTGCCCATCGAGTATCTCGCTCACCCGCGCACGGGCCGCTTCCCGGGGACCCGGTGTGCCGGCGGCCTCCCACTCGGACCACTCGCTCCGGTCGAACAGGCGCGGTAGCCACAGCCGCCGCATCGTGTCCAGCGTGTGTCGCTGGCTCAAGTAGTCGCCGCCCGGTCCCACCGCGCCGAGCACGTCCAGCAGACCTTCGGTGTCGGCCGGCTCACCCACCAGATAGCACAGCAGCCTGAAGATCTCGGCGTCGAGGACCACCTGATCCATGGAACAGACGCGGGCGCCGTACAGCAGCCCGGCGCCGCACAGCATGTCGGC
>JBDHHM010000243.1:0-3057 GCA_039589355.1 Gemmatimonadota bacterium
GACGGATCCGTCTTCGAACAGGAGCTGGGTGGAGCGATAATCAACTGGCCCGCCGCCGGACCCCCGTCTCAGATCGTTTTTGCCGGTGACTCGGCCGGGGGGCTCTCTCCGGGCGTGTTTAGTGTCGATCCTGACGGCACGGGCCGCTTCCGAGTGACTTTCGAGATCGACCAGCCGACGAGACAGGAGCATCCTCGGTGGTCGCCGGACCGAAGCCGGATTACCTATGGGGGCCGGGCCACCACCGCCGAGCCGGTCCTACTGCACGTAATCGCCGCGACGGGAGGGGCGCCTGACCACCTGGTCAATGACACGAGCACCTATAGGCCACGGTACAATCCGACTGGCCAGCATCTGGCGTTCGAATGCGGCGATGGATTCTCACAGATGGATGTGTGCGTCGTCGCCAATGTCGACGGGCCGCTCGGCACGCTTGACAGGATCGGTGATGGTGCGGGTAAGACCTTTATAACCGACTTCGACACGGTGAACCGCAACGATGGAGTCGGCTTCTTCTCGTGGGACCCGCAAACCGGCAATCGCATCGCCTTTGTGCGCGACTCGACTGACGGCGTGAATCCGGCGTCGAGCCGAATCTACACAGCGCTCTTTGACGGGACCGACGTCCAACCGCTTTCGCCCGATTTCATGGACTTGGGAAGCGGCCCGCTCCGGATCGAGGGTCCCATCGACTGGTCTCCCGACGGGACCCAGCTGGTCTTCAGCGCCGTGGACGCGAAAGGCATCGATCACATATACCGCATCGATCGGAACGGCACTGGCCTCACCCAGCTCACAAGCGGCCCGGACGCCGACGACGATCCGCTGTTCTCGCCGAACGGACAGGAGATCCTCTTCACGCGTAACCTCGCCGCCGCCGGGTTCTGCTCGCTGGACGCCTACATCATGAACGCCGACGGGAGTAATTCCCGGCAGATCACCAACGAACAGGTTTGCGATGTCGACACATCGGTCTTGGGCTACGACTGGTCGCCCGACGGAAGCGAGATCGTCCTAACCGGCTTCAACATGCCGTTTGGCAGTGTGCTGATCTACGTCATCAAGCGCACCACGACGGCTGCAACGTATTTCGCGGAACGGCGTCTCGTGGGGCGGGGCGCCGTGGACTTCGAGGTTCAAGACGTCCTTCCCAGCTGGCGGCCGTAGGGGTGACGCCCGGACCGCTACTGGCGGGGGGCTGGAGAGCGTAGCACTGGCGATGGGGGTCCGACGCGACCGCGGACACCGACGGATTGATTACGGCGCCACTCCTCAGCTGCCCTGATAGAGGTTTCGCGCTTTCTCCGCAGACACGAGGATTCCCTTGATCATCGCGGAACTGAAGCCTTGGTGCTCCATCTCGTTCAAACCGGCGATCGTGCATCCCCGCGGCGTGGTCACACGGTCGATCTGCGACTCGGGGTGATCGCCCTCGCTCAGCAGCAGCGCCGCCGCGCCCTTCGCGGTCTGCGCCGCGAGGAGGAGCGCCTCGTCGGGATGAAACCCGATCTCGATCCCTCCTTGGGAGGCTGCGCGGATCGACCGCAGAAAGAACGCGACCCCGCACGCGCACAGGGCCGTGGCCGGAATCATCATCTCCTCTGGGATGACGAGTGTCTTCCCCAGCGCGTCGAATAGTCGCTGCGCCACCGTCAGCGCCTCGCCGTTTCCTTCTCGGGCCGCCAGGCAGGTCATCGACTCCCCGATCGCCACGGCCGTATTCGGCATCGCCCGCACGACCGGAAGGGGCTTCCCGATCATCTGAGTGATCTGCTCGATCGACACACCCGACACCACGGAAATGAGATGCTGCCGGGTTACGTCCAGGGTGTCCCGGATGTCGTCCAACAGCGGAGCAAGCTGCTGTGGCTGCACGGCGATGAGGACGGTTCGCGACGTCCGCACGGCTTCGGCGTTGTCAGATCCGACAGAGAATCCGGCTTCAGCGAGCTCATCCAGCTTCTCCACCTGTCGGCGGGTGATGGTGATATCGTTCGGCGAAATCTGACCGAGCCGGGCCCAGCCGTGCGCCAGCGCCTGACCGAGGTTGCCGCCGCCGAGTATCGCCACAGATCCAGCGCTTTCTACGTGGGAGTGCACGATGGGTGCTCCTTCACGAGGTGTGGTTACCTGCCCGCCGCCGGGGCGCGACTGACGCCACGGCTCAACTGGGTGTAGACTTCTCGCCTGCCATTGGCGAGTTTACCGCTCCAGAATGTCGCCAGTGGCCAGCCCCCGCAAATTCGTTCGCTCAGCACTTTACACCCTTTGGGCAGTCGGTACTCCGCACCCATTAGCAGTGCTCGCACCCGTCGGCTCCTTCTTCATTGTCTTTGAGGCCGTCCCCGCATTCGCCCAGAGTTCCCCAGAGACGCCAGCGAACTTGGCCGGTAAGGCGTCCGCTGAGCCGCTCCGGGATGTCGACACCCGCATCGCGCCACACGAGGATCCGCGCGAGGTCACGATGCTCGGCGTGATCGAGATCCGAGCCTCTCTCGATCGCTTTCTGGAGCACGCCCGCGACATCGAACGGTTCGTGGGAGGCCGCTCCATCCGGAGCGTGTCACGGATCCAGCCAGCCGCGCTCAGCGAGAGTGTCGCGGGGTTTCGATTGCCACGCAGGGATCTTCGCCTGATCCCGGACTGCGCCATCGGAGCCTGTCGTGTGAAGCTCTCGGCACCGCTCATCGAGGACCTTCACGCGCTCGATTCCCGCAGCCCGATATTCGACGAGCAGGTGACCGCCGCCATGCAAGGCTGGCTCGAGCACTACGTGCGCGACTATTTGGCGCACGGCGACACGACGCTGCTCATGTACGCCGACCAGAAAGAGCCCGCGCATCCAGCGGCGCCTTTCCACGATCTCGTCACGAGCTCTGCGGCGTTCATGGAGCTGCCCGAAGCATTGCGGAAATCGCTGCTGGGAACAACGGACAGCTCGTCACCGACCGCCGAGACCCTACTGTATTGGAGCGTTGAAGAAACGGGCCTGAGGCCGCTGACCGTGGTCTCACAGGCGTTCGTGATTCCTCCGGAACGGACCGGCAGGGTTGAAGC
>JBDHHM010000244.1:0-3034 GCA_039589355.1 Gemmatimonadota bacterium
CCACCGGCTCGGCAGGGGGCTGACCGGCTCCGAGCCGGCCGCGATCATAGCCTCGACCGTCCTCTCGCTGCTCGCCGTCACCCCACTCCTCGCTCTCGGTTACAAGATCTTCGGCGTGAAGCCCGGCGAGGCCGAGTCGCACTGAGCGCCGGATGCCACACCGCTGAGGCTCGTCCGAGTCGCTGCGCCCCGAAAACAAATGTTCGCCAGCCGCGCCGGCTCCGTTTCGCCGTGCCGCGCCGGCGGCGTGTCGTGGGCGGGTTGACGGGGATGTTAACGCTGTTAATATAACGCTGTAAACTTGACACCGTTAACCCTCGGGAGGTCAGGGATGACGCTAAAAACTGCCGACCCGGCACGGGCCGCCGACACGGAGACGGCCATACTGGAAGCGGCGCGCGACCTGCTGGCGGAAGGTGGGTTGGAGGCGCTGTCGATGCGGGGCGTGGCGGCCCGGGTCGGTGTGAGCGCGACGGCGATCTACAACTACTTCGAGAACAAGCAGGCGCTGGTGAAGCGGGTGGTGAGCCAAGGGTTCGAGCGCTTCACAGGCTATCTGCGGGGTGCGATCGTGGACCTGCCGGTGGGCTCGTCGGAGCGTCTGAAGGCGCTGGGCGCGGCGTACATCCGGTTCGCGCTGGAGAACGGGGAGTACTTCCGGGTGATCTTCGCGTCGCACGCCGAGACCCCGCAGGACATAGAGGAGCTACCGGAGGGCGGCGGCTATGAGTTGTTCCGCCAGACGGTGGTGGACGCGATGGAGGCGGGGACGATTCGGGAAGCGGACCCGGACCTGGTGGTTCTCTACCTGTGGACGCATGTGCACGGGCTGGTGACGCTGCTGTTGACGTGCGAGCCGGACGCGAGGTGCGAGCACACGGGCCGGCGGCTCAGCGCACCGGAGCTATTCACGAGGTTCAGCGAGTTCGTGATGTGCGGGCTGCGGCCGGACGGGGCTGCCCGGAACGAAACGGGGTCCGAGGCAGCCTCGTAAGTAGGGATGCGCGGCCCCTCCATGTCGAATACCCGGCAGTCATAACTACAGGAGATAGAGCTGTGTGCGGCAAATTCAGACGGCTGAGCGTGGGACTCGCAGCGACCCTAGCCACCCATCTCGCGCTGGGGGAGCTGGCGGCGCAGAGCGTCGAGGACTCGTCGTATTCGCTGCAACGAGTGATCAGCCTGGCTCTGGAGAATAACCGGGACTTGCAGACAGCCCAGCTGGGCCTGCGCACCGCCGATCAGCAGGTGCGTGAGGCGTGGGGCAGCCTGTTCCCGACGATCGACGCCAGTGTCGGCTATCAGCGGAACCTCGCGATCCAGGAAGCGTTCCTGCCGGCGATCATCTTCGACCCGGACGCGCCGCCGGGCGAGTTGATCCCCGTTCGATTCGGAGCGGACAATAACTGGTCGGCCTGGGTGTACGTCACGCAGCCGATCTTCGACGCCGGTGCATTCATCGGCGTCGGCACGGCGGGCCGCTTTCAGGAGATGCAGCGCGAGGTGGTGAGGGGGCAGGCACAGCAGGTGGCTTCCCGCGTGCGCCGGACGTACTACGAGGCGTTGCTGGCGCACGAAGATGTCCGGGTCACCGAGGAGAGCATCGGCCGGACAGAGGAAACGCTGAGAGAAACTGAGGGTCTGTACCGGGCGGGGCTGGCGAGCAGCTACGACGTGCTCCGCCTCGAGGTGCGGCTGGCCAACCTGAGACCGAACCTGCGGCGCGCGCAGAACATGGCGCTGGCCGCGGAGCGTGACCTGTCGGTCGATCTGGGGATGTCTGAGGTGACCCCGATCCGCGTTGCAGGGCGCCTGTACCAGGTGAACCTCGCCTCGGCGGATTCGAACGAGGGCGAGAACCGGGAGCTTCTGCGTCTCGTAGGGTTCCGCAACGCGCTGGACGCACCGTTCGAGTCGCTCTACGAGCTGGCGCAGACGATGCGGTCGGATCTGCGGCAGGCGCAGCTGAACTACGAGCTGCAGGACGCGCGGGTGAAATATGAACGTACGAGCATGTATCCGCGTCTGAACGCCTTCTTCAACTACGGGATCATCGCGCAGGAGGACGGGTCCCCCAATCCGTTCGGCGAGAACGAGAACCAGCGGACGACGAGCGCAGTGCTGGGTATATCGCTCGAGATTCCCGTCTTCTCCGGCTTCCAGCGCTCGGCTCGGGTGGAGCAGCGCGAGCTGGAGCGCGAGCAGGCCTGGGTGCAACTCGAGCTACTGGAACAGGAAACCGCGAACCAGATACAGACTGCGCTCGAGGCGCTGGAGGAAGCGAGCGAGCGAGCGGAGGCGCAGGGCGGGGCGGTCGCCGAGGCGCGCCGCGGCTACGAGATCGTGACTGCCCAGTACCTGGCCGGCATCAGCTCGCAGCTCGAATTGACCGAGGGCGAGGTGCTGCTCCGGGAATCCGAGTTCAACTATGCGCAGGCCGTATACGATTACTTGATGGCCCAGGCCGATCTGGATGACGCGGTCGGCGTGGTGCCGCTGGTGGATGTGCCGGGCTCGGTCGAGCCGGTGACGACGGTTTCCGAGTGACGAAAGACAAACAGACAGGTTCACGGACCATCATGATGAAGAGAATCGCAAGCATAGCCCTTCTGGCCCTGGTTCCCGTACTCGGCGCAGCCGCTAGCGGATGCAGCACGTCGTCGTCGACGAGTGAGGCGGAAGCCGGCCAGGAGTACATCAAGACGGTCAACGTCGAGGTGAACCCGGTCGCCCGCACCGACTTCACCAGTTACGTGCGGCTGACCGGTGAGGTCGAGGCGCTGAACGACGTGACGCTGAGCGCCGAGGAGAGCGGCGTGATCGAGCGGTTCTTCCTCGAGAAGGGCAGCTTCGTACGCAGGGGCGCACCGATCGCGAAGATCCGCGACACCGTACTACGCGCACAAGTCGAAGAGGCGATCGCCGCCGCCGAGTTGGCGCGGGAGCGCAACGAACGACAGCGCCGCCTCTGGGAGGAGGAGCAGATCGGCAGCGAGATCGCCTACCTGGAGGCCAAGTACCAGGCGGACCTGCA
>JBDHHM010000245.1:0-4723 GCA_039589355.1 Gemmatimonadota bacterium
GATGGCTCGTCGAGGAAGATGGTGGGCGGCGACCCGCCGTCAAGCGGGCCCGAATTGGGGCGATTCTGACGCGCTGAGACAGGCAAACATGAACAACGATGATGAGACGGGAGGTGGCCGGGGCCGTGAAGTGCTGCTCTGGGTTCTGGCCCTCGTGCTTACGGTGGGGGCAGCGGGCTACCAGCGGTTCACCGGGCCGAGCTACCCGGCGCGCGGCACGTTCGAGGTCGCGGGGCAGGGCTATGAGTACCGCCTGATCCGGAACACGCTGACGACGGGCGACGCGCGGGTCGCGATCCCCGATCCCGGTGTGCCGGGCGCGCTCCACTTCAAGCGCTACCGGACCGACGAGGACTTCACGTCCGTGCCGTCGCGGGTCGAGGATGGCGAGCTGGTGGGCCACCTACCGGTGCAACCGCCCGCCGGCAAGCTCGAGTACTTCCTGACGCTCAGGACGCCGGACGGCGTGATTCGTGTTCCCGATCAAGCCGACGGCAGCGTCATCATCCGCTTCAAGGATCCGGTGCCCTGGTACTCGCTGGCGCCGCACATCGCGATGATGTTCCTGGCGCTGCTGGTCGGCATGCGGGCGGGGCTGGCGGCGTTGATCTCACCGTCTCGGATGCGCCGGCTGGCGTGGACCACGCTCATCATCATGACCATCGGCGGGATGATCCTCGGCCCCATCGCCCAGAAGTATGCGTTCGGCGCCTTCTGGACCGGCTGGCCGTTCGACTACGACCTGACCGACAACAAGGTGCTGATCATGTGGCTGGCCTGGATCGTGGCCTGCGCCGTGATCTGGCTCCGCGCGCGAAGAGATGAGAGAGTCTCGCGCGCCGTGGTGGCGATAGCCGCGCTGGTGATGGTCGTGGTCTATCTCATCCCGCACAGCGCCCGGGGCACCGAGGTCGACTACGAGTTGCTCGATCGGGGGGTCCCGGCCTCTGAGGCCCTCAGGTCAGGACGGCCTGAACAGTAAGAGAGCGCCACGTCCTAGGGATCGCGCTCCAGCAGCGCCTGGAAGCGCGGATGATCGCGCAGGGGATCGTAGAGCGGATCGACGCGCAGCAGCGGGATCGATATGATTGAAGGGATGGAGAGCAGGTACTCCAGCTGGTCGATCGCGGCCTCGTACTCTCCTACCCTGACGTAGATCTCTGCCAAATCGTCAGCCAGACTCACACCTCTTTCGGCACCCATATAGATCGGCGCCGTCTCAACCGCCGATTCTATGGTTTGAACCGCCTCGTCCTCGCGGCCCAGGCCGGCATAGGCGAGGGCGAGGTTGTCGCCGAGGCGACCGAACGCGGTAGCGCCTCTGCGGACGGCTACCTCCAGGACCGCTCGCGCCGAGTCGTAGTAGGCCGCGGCCAGCTGGGGCCGACCCGTGCGGCTGCTGAGCTCGGCCTTGGCCTCATAGTAGTCGATCGTATCGTCCTGCTCCTCGAGGGTTAGCCGGTCCAACGCCTCAGCGTACTCTTCGCCGAGTACCCTGATGAGAAGCCTGGAGAACGACATGATCCAGGCCGGCTCGATGCCGACCGTGTTGGATGCCTGCTCCAGCACGCGACGGGCCTGCTCGCGGTCCCCCTCCCAGAGGAGATAGTTCCGCGCCTTCGCCGTGTAGAAGGTTGGGTTGGAGTCGTTTAAGGCGATCATCCGATCCCAGACCTGGCCCGCCTCGCGGTGGCGGCGCACGAGTGTGTAGGCAGTCCCGAGGATTCCCACGCGGACCTGGTTGCGTGGGTCGAGTTCCGCCGCCCTCTCCATTCTGGCGATCCCCTCTTCCCAACGGCCCAGGCGCCTGAGGATCCCGCCGCTGATCCCCAGCGCCTCGGAGTTGTTCGGCTGGCTCCTGAGCACGGCATCGAACCGCTCGAGGGCTCGCTCGGCGTTCAGTGTCGCGTAGTACTCGTGGTAGCCCTGCGCCATTCGGGTCTCGACCAGGTCCGGATCCAGGCGCACCGCCGCGTCGAGAGCCGCCGCCGCCCGTGAGAGGTCATCGCTCAGGCCCCGGAAGTAGATGGCCACCAGTGCTCGCGAGAGCGCCGCCTGCGCCAGCGCGAACTCGGGGTCCAACTCGACCGCTCTGCCGAACAACTCCGCGCTCGAAAGAAGACGCCTCTCCCAGAACGCTTCGCCCGACGCCTCCTTACCGCGCAGGTAAAACTCGTACGCTTCGAGGTTGTCGGTCGGTACGGCTGTCGAGGATCGCCGTTCGGGTTCGAGCAGCGTGACGTCAAGCTCTCGAGCGACGCGCTCCGCGATCTCCGACTGCACTCGAAACACCTCGATCCACTCTTCGTCGTAGTGTTTCGACCACAGGTGCCGGTCGTCGGCGACCCGGATGAGCTGCACGGTCACCCGCACCGGACTGCTGGGGTCGCCGGGCCGCTCGCGCTGGAACGTGCCCTCGAGCACATGAGCTACCCTCGCCTCCGCCAGCTCCGCCCCGATCTCCTGGATGGTCTTGTCGCTGTTCTTGTACGTATTAGCAGTCTGGCGCGAGATGACGCCGATACCGTCAAGAGCGGCCAGGCGATCCCTGATTGCCTCGGTGACGCCGTCGGCGAAAAACTCGTCGTCCGGCGGGCCGAGGTTCTCGAACGGCAGCACCAGGAGGCTGCTCTCCTGGTAAGTCGAACCGGCATCCTCGGGCGCTCCGTTGGAGAGCAGCATCCAGGCGACGGCGACGACAGCGACCAGCAGGGCGGATCCGGCGGCCGCGGCGATGGCTGAACCCCGTGCATGCGGGGCAGCCGCGTCTTCGCCCACCGGCTCGGTCCGCTTCACGCCCTCGGGCGTAATCTCGAACGCCCAGGCCAGGACGACCGCGATTGGAAAGCCGAGCAGGGTCAGGACGACGACCAGGGTGAGGGACCAGTCGGGTAGTCTCAGCGCAGGGAAGGCAATCTCGGCGGCCTGCCAGACGACGAAGGCGACGACCGCGTAGACTACAGCCACGCGGAACACGCGCCGCCGCTTGAGTTCCCGGAGAAGCTGTCCTGGGGGCCCCAGCTATTGGCTGGGTGGTCGATCTGAGGCCGACTGAGCCGCGATTCCCTTGACACGGTTGGATAGCTCGTTTCGTTTCTGGCACCTGTTTTGCAAGAAACGAAGGGAACGAGCGCCGCGCCCGGTGCGCGGCCTGATCGGAGAACGATGACCGAGGACTATCCATTTCTCAGAGCCTGCCGGCGCCAGCCGGTCGACCGGGTCCCTGTCTGGCTGATGCGTCAGGCGGGCCGCTACATGCCGGAATACCGGGCGCTGCGCGAGAAGCGCTCGATCCTGGAGCTGTGCCGCACGCCGGAGCTTGCGGCGGAGGTCACGCTGCAGCCGATCAACCGGTTCGACCTGGATGCGGCGATCATCTTCGCCGACATCCTGCTGCCGCTGGAGGGGCTGGGAGTCGGCTTCCATTTCGCCGAAGGGGAGGGACCGGTGATCGAGAGGCCGGTCCGCACACCCGAGGATGCCGCCGCGGTCAAGCCGTTCGACCCGGCCGTGGGGCTCGGCTACGTCCTGGAGGCGATCAAGATCGTGCGCCGCGAGCTGGAGGGGCGCGTGCCGCTGATCGGGTTCGCCGGCGCGCCGTTCACGCTGGCCAGCTACATGATCGAGGGTGGGTCGTCGAAGAACTACCTGCACATGAAGTCGTTCATGTACCAGCACCCGGAGGCCTGGGGCCGGCTGATGCGGGCGATCCGTGAGGTGACGCGTGACTACCTGGCGGCGCAGATCGAGGCGGGCGCCCAGGCGATCCAGATGTTCGACTCCTGGGTCGGTTGTCTGTCGCCGGAAGACTACCGCCAATTCGTGCTACCCCACTCGGCCTGGGTGCTGGAAGGGCTCGCGGAGTACGACGTGCCGAGGATCCACTTCGGCACGAACACCGCCACGCTGCTCGAGGCGATGAAGGAGGCGGGCGGCGAAGTGATCGGCGTCGACTGGCGACTGCCCATCGATCGGGCGCGCGAGATCGTCGGGCCCGACTTCGCGGTGCAGGGCAACCTCGACCCGGTGACGCTGTTGGCGCCGAGGGAGCTTTTGGTGGAGCGTGTGAGGAGCATCCTCGAGCGCGCCGATGCGAAGAACGGATACATCTTCAACCTCGGTCATGGGGTGCTGCCGCCGACGCCGATGGAGAGCGTTGATGCGGTGATTGAGGCGGTGCACTCGTTTGGGAGTTAGTAAAGAGAGAGGTAGTGGGCGCTAGTTGAGCAGGTGAGCATTTGAACCATAGAGCATTCGAAGTTGGAAGTGGGGTGAGATGGCGGAAAGCGGTGTGAAGGGCCTCTTAGTCATGGCGTATGGGACGCCGGAGACGATGGACGACGTGCGTCCCTATCTCACGCATATCCGGCACGGGCACGAGCCGTCGGACGAAGCGGTGGAGGACCTTCAGGACCGCTACGGGCAGATCGGTGGCCCGTCGCCGTTGTACCAGACGACCGTGGACCAGATGAAGGCGCTGGAGAGGCGGCTCAACTGGTCGAACGGCGGGTATCGCGGCTACCTCGGTATGAAGCACTGGCACCCGTACATCCCGGAGGCGGTGAAGCAGATGGCCGAGGACGGGATCGAAGAGGCCGTGGCCATCACCCTCGCGCCGCACTACTCGACGATGAGCGTCGGCCAGTACCTGAACTACGTGCGCGAGGGGCTGGAAGGGCTGGAGAAGCCGATCGACGTTCTCTGCATCAAGTCGTATCACGAC
>JBDHHM010000246.1:0-3004 GCA_039589355.1 Gemmatimonadota bacterium
CGTCGTCGCGGGGAAGCGCACCTCGACACGGCCACCCGCCGGCACTTCCACGCGCCTCCCCTGCCCCTCGATCCACTCCAGGTTCGTGGCGCGCACCGCAACATCAACCGCCAGAGCTTCATCGGTCCGGTTCTGCACGACGACCGGGAACTCGATGCGATCGCCGAAATTGAGGAATCGGGGTGCCGAGGGACGTGCCATGAGTGGCAGTCCGACGGTGATCGTCGACTCGCCTACCCCGAACTGCTTCGCGCCTGCCGCGGCAATCGCGATCACCCGATACCGGGTAAGGTTGTCCGGTACGCGGACCGGTATCTCGACCCGGCCGTTCGCATCGGTCCGTGCCGAACCCACGAAAACGGCGAGTGCGGCGAAATCGGTACGCAGTCGGATGCCGGGAGCCTCGCCAGGTGCTTCCGGCGCCTCCATGGCAGCCGCCGCGGCCATCGGCACCCCCTCCGCCAGGACCTCACGAAACATGTACCCGTACGCCTGAGGTGCGAGGCCGAAGTTCGTTGCGCTCGACTGGTCGGCTAAGACGGCGATCCGATCGTAGCCGGTCTGATAACCGATGAGCTCGGCCACAGCGGTGTAGCGGCCCGGTGTTACGTTCTCGATCGAGTACGTCCCGTCCGCGCGCGTGAGCGTAGCGTACGATGTCCCCTCCAGATAGACTCTCACGCCGCCGACCGGGTCGCCGTATTCCGTCTCGGTTACGGTGCCCTCGACGACGCCGCTGTCCCCGCGACCTGCTTTGGGATCGGGTCGCGGGCCCAGCAGGATGCTCGAGCGTAGGTGTGACCCGATCGCATCCGCCGAGCGCTGTGGGTGGAAAGTCTCGACGGGGTTCCTCACTTCCTCGGGCAGGAGCGCGAGCACCGCCTCGTCCACTACAGCGACCACGACGTCGCCGTTGTACACAGGCCGATCGGTGGCGTCGCGTAGCTCGATATCGACCACCGTTTCCTCGCCCGGCTCAAGTTCCTTCGCCCGTGGCACGGCACTCAGCGCCAGCATACGGGCGCGAGGCGGAATCGACAGGTTGACGTCACCCTCGGAGTGCTGGTCCGGATCGACCACTCCTGTCGCACCCTCCGCTGCAGCAACGAGATCGACGTGCACGTAGAGATTGGGGATGTGGGCCTCTACGATGGGTACGCGGAGGACGTGGGAAGGACCATCCATGCGGAAGCGTTCCGCGACAAGGATCCCGGCGCGGCGCAGTGTCATTACTCCTTCCGCCGGGAAGAAGGGCGCCTGCACCAGAATCTCCGCCGTGTCGTCGGGCTGATACTCGTCGCGATCGGCGATGAGCTCGACGGCCGCTTCACCGGTGCGTCCGCGGAAGTAGAAGCCACCGCCCACCCAGGGCCGCAGCTCCGACAGGCTCGAGCGTCCCTCGTCGTCCTTCACCGTGGCACTTACGCGGTAGACGCCGCCGGCCGGTGTCTCGAACTCGCAGCGCACCGGCTCCGCCGTGGATTCGAACCGGCAGCGCTGTGGCTCGCTCTCCTCGCTACGCCACGCGCCGTCGACGAGCTTCCAGGTCCAATAAGTCGTCTGCACCTCGACAGGCCGACCCACCACGGCCTCACCGTCGAGGTCGACGACTATCGCCTCCACCACGAGCGGTTCGCCGGCGCGTACGAAGCGACGCGGGCTTCGCAGCCCAACCGACAGGGCCGCCGGGTGAACGATAGCGTCCGCCGACTCCGTCCAGGCCTGCCGGTTCACATCGAGCACGGTGGCGGTGGCGCGAAGGGTCATGGGGACCGGCGGGTCGGCCTCCAGCAGATCGACGCGCAGGCGATGTTCACCGTCAAGATCGGTGCGCGCCTCGTACTCCTCCACAGCGCCCCCGCCGTAGCCGACCGGTCCGCCGAAGGTGAAGTCGTCCCGGTTCGGTGGATAGAAGTGGGTCGGACGTGACTCGACCCGCCAGTTCAACTCACTATCGGGCAGTCCGCCGCCCGCGAAGTAGCTGGCGGCGACTGTGAACAGCGCCGCGCCGCCCACGATGTGAGGGCCGGGATCGTGCGAGACCGAGACCTCGAACTCGGGCCGACGGAACTCTTCGACCTGGAAGTAGTGGGCGTAGCTTCGGCTGTCGAGATCGCCCGCTGCACCGACGGTCTCCAGACGAATGGACACCGGCCCCAGATTCATATCTTCGGGCAATCGGAAGGCGGTGTCGAAGCCGGCGAGATCGTTCACCCTGGCCCTACCCTTGGCCAGTTCATTGCCCTGGGAACCGACCACGGTGTAGGTGACCTGGGAAATCCTGCTGCCTGGAAGATCCAGGTCGCCGGTTTCCCCGGCTCCGATTCGTCTCAGCCAACCCTTGACGTGGACTTCTTCGCCCGGGCGGTAGAGCGGCCGGTCGGTGAACACATACCAACCCAACGCATCGCGGGGACTCCTGCCCCAGAAACGGATCGGGAGCAACGCCACATCGCCATCGAGGCGCGCGATTAGAGCGGGATGTTCGTCCCCGCGGCGCGCGGTCGGTAACGGTAGCGCTCCCAAGCCTTCCGCGTCCGTCGTCGCTGTCGCGCCCGTCGGCATCAACTCGAGCGTCGTTCCGGCGAGCGGCGCGGCATCTTCGAGCGAGGTCACCCATCCGGTGACCTCACTGGGGTCGGCCAGGGCGCTGATGCTGATTCGCGTGGCCTGGAGCCAGGTGTAGACCGACTGGCGCCGCCCGGAATCCTCCGGCCACTCCGTCGGCTCCACCGCTACCACCACGTGCCCCAGCCCGTTGCTGAGGGTGCTCTCGAGATCTATGCGGGTGTCGGCCGGCGCGTCGGGCTCCGCGTCGACCGGGATCGTGCGTTCCAACGCCAGGAGACCCGGTGGATCCCACGTGTCCTCCGAGTACCGGTGTCGGTTGTATCCCTCCTCGAACGCCGGCCAGTCGTCCGGCTGAACGCGGTAGATGCGAATTCGCAGGCCCGGGACGTTGACACTCTTCACCGCAAGCTCGCGGGGCGCCAGCGGATCGAGA
>JBDHHM010000247.1:0-3143 GCA_039589355.1 Gemmatimonadota bacterium
GCACCGCCTCTATCTCGAACGTGTCCACTCTCGTATCGGATATCGCTGTCGCTGTCGCGTACATGTTTGGGCCACCCTTCGGGCAAGTTCGGCTCGTCGCGAACCGGGTGATTGTTTTCTCCCTCTAGTCCGGGGCCCAGGCCATCGCGGCATGGGGCGGGGTCTAGCCGCCAGCTAGTAAGGGAAGTTCCGGGCCAGATGACCGCCCAGGCGCCTCAAGGCTATAAGTTGTTGGTATAAGTGGGATTGGAGAGATCGCCGCCGCCCCGGTCAAGCCGCCCGCCGGGGGTGTTGGAGCCGCGCTCACCGCTTGCGCTGGATCCCCAGCTTCTTCATCCGGGCTTCTAGTGTGGTGGGCTTGAGACCGAGGAGGGCCGCGGCTCCGCCGTCGCCTCTGACGCGCCAGCCGGTAGCCTCGAGGACGCGGGTGATGTGGTCCATTTCCAACTCTTCCAGGGTGGGGATGCGCGAGGGGCCGGTTGCGGCGGAGCTGGCGAGCCAGTCGCCGAGTTGGAGTTCGGTGGCGGCCGTCAGGATCACGGCGCGCTCGACTACGTTTTCCAGCTCCCTGACGTTGCCGGGCCAGTCGTAGGCCATAAGAGCGTTCATAGCGGCCTGCGGGATCGACTCGATGTTCTTGCCCATCTTGACGCTGTACTTCATGACGAGGTGTTTGACCAGCAACGGGATGTCTTTCTTGCGATCGCGCAGGGCGGGCACAGCAATTGGGAAGACGTTCAGGCGGTAGAAGAGATCGGAGCGGAACATCCCCTCGTCGATCGCATCTGACAGGTCCCGGTTGGTGGCCGCGATCACCCGAACGTCGACCTTCCTGGTCAGCGAGTCGCCGAGCCGCTCGAACTCACCTTCCTGGAGTACCCTGAGCAGCTTGTTCTGCAGATCCAGCGGGAGATCGCCAATCTCATCCAGGAAGATGCTCCCGCCGTTCGCCAACTCGAAGCGGCCGATCTTCCGAGTAGTCGCCCCCGTGAACGCCCCTTTTTCATGGCCGAATAGCTCGCTCTCGATCAGCCCAGCCGGCAGGGTGGCGCAGTTGACCCTGACCAGGACCTTGTCCTTCCGCCGGCTAGCGCTGTGGATGGCGCGCGCCACGAGCTCTTTTCCCGTGCCGGTCTCGCCGGTGATCAGAACCGTCGAGTCTGTGGCCGCTACCTTCTCGATGGCTTCGTAGACCGACTTCATCCGCGGTGCGGTACCGACGATCTCTCCGTAGCTATGCGTCGTCTCCAGCTCCTGCTGCAGATACACCATCTCCTCCTGCAGCCGCTGAAGCTCAGCCTCCGAGCGCATCCGGTCGTTGATATCGCGCAGGATGATGGCGTAGAGCAGTTGCTCGCCGACCTCCACCAGCGACACCGTCGCCTCGACCGGAACGCGCTCGCCGTCCGCCCGCACAGCCGTCAGGCCTTCGGGCGCCCACAGATAGCAGTACCGGCTCTCCGCCCGCTGGACCGACCTCACACACTGATCGAGCGCGGCCTTCGAGTCCGTGCACAGAAAATCACGAAACGAACCGCCAAGAGCATCGGCGGACAGGCACTTGAACACGCGCTCCGCCGCCTGGTTGAACATGGTGATGCGAAACTCGGAATCGACGATGACGATGGCGTCCATCGCCGATCTGAAGATGGCAGCGAACCGCTCCTCACTGGCGCGCAGCGCCGCCTCCGCTTCTTTCCGCTCGGTTATGTCATGGGCGAGCGCGATCCACACCTTACGACCACTCTCCTCCAGAAGACCGATTCGAACCTCCACCGGAAAGCTCGAACCGTCCTTGCGTACGTGGTGGCCTTCGATCGACAGTGCCTCCTCGGGCGCGAGCTGCCCGAGCACCTCGCTTACCTGATCGGGTGTGCGGTCCCCGAACTCGGCAACGCTCATACCGACCAGCTCACGGCGCGTATAGCCCAGGCTGTCGCAGGCACGCTGATTGACATCCAGCACACGCCACTCGGGATCGATCACGAAGAAGGCATCGGACGCGTGCTCGACCAGCGTGCGGAAACGCGCCTCACTCCTCTTCAGCTCTTCCAGCTTGCGGTGGTCGCTTTCCAGCGCGCTCGATTTTGGGGTCACGTCCTCTTGCCGTCCTGGCTTATCCTGCTGGGAAGTCATCTCCCGCTGCCTTCGCCTCTTGTGGTGCGGACTCAAGGAAGATACTCGGGCGGCTCGCCGCGTGGAACGGCGGGCCTTCATACCGTAAGCGGGCCTACGCTTTGAGCGCCCGCGGCGGCCGGCGATCCCCCAAGTCCTTGTAATCTGGGCGTCAAGACCTAATTTAATACGACCCCCTTTGCCGTGCCCTAACGTGGACAGTCGAGGAGGCCAATGGGAGATCAGGGCCACGGTTGGCGCCGCAACTTCAATAAGTACATAGGCCTGGTCACCGCCATCGTCGGCATGGCCATCGTCCTGAGCAGCTTCCTTTTCTTGAGGAACCTGTTCGCCTGGTACGCCACGATCATGGTCGGTCTTCTGATCGTCCTGGCGGGTTTCCTTTACGGCGCGCACCCGTTCCTGACCAGCGAGCGCCGCTACTTCGCGCTCCGCGAGGAGGTCGACCGCTTCATCAATCTGGTCCGCAGGCTCAACGCGGCGGCAGTGGCGGCTGGCGGCGGCTCGGAGTTCGAGCTTGTAAAGGCGGAGATGATGAAGTCGGTGGAACGGATGGCCGACATGGCCGGCAAGGAATCCGAAGGCTCGAAGGCCGGTACTTAGGCCACCAACCCTCTGTCCGAGATGGAGGCCCGAGAGCAGACTCGCAGACGGAGCTTCGCCTCCCTGCTCGCCCTAGCGCAGCAAGCCCGGCAGACGCTAGAGCGCTTCCCACTAGTCATATTATCGGCAATCGTCGCCGCCCTCGCAGTTCACTTCATCATCGAGCTCGAGTTCGACGCCGACCGGGCGAGCCTGTCGCTCTGGCCCGTCATCATGACGGCAATCCTCGGTATCCCTTTCTTCTACGCCCTGCGCGTCCTCTCCGAGAGCCGAGGATGGTCCAGGACGCTCCACCTGGGGGTAACGCTCGCCGGGTTGATCGCAGTTGTCGCCTACTACCTGATCCTGCCGACCCCGGTCAAGGGTGCCGACGTCGTATCCTATCTCCTGCTGCTCGCCGCCGT
>JBDHHM010000248.1:0-3178 GCA_039589355.1 Gemmatimonadota bacterium
GCGCGGGCGGCCGCCGAGCCCCTGGGGATCCCGGTCTTTCCCGCGGTGCCCTACGGGCTTTCCCCCTACTTCTCGGCCTTTCCCGGGACTGTCACGCTTCGCCTGGAGACCTACGTCCAGCTGATTCGGGACATCATGGACAGCCTATCGCGCTCCGGGTTCCGGCGGATCGTCTTCGTGAACGGCCACGGCGGGAACGCTCCGGCGGGCTCGCTGGCCTTGGAGTGGATGGCGGATCACCCGGGCCATCAGGTGAAGATCTTCAACTGGGGGCCATCAGGTGAAGATCTTCAACTGGTGGATCGCGCCGAAGACGCTGGCGAAGATCAACGACGTGGATCCTGTTGGCTCCCACGCCTCCTGGACCGAGAACTTCCCCTGGACGCGCCTGGCGGGTGTCGCCCTTCCCCAGGAGAGCAAGCCGCTCATCGACACGGCCTTGAAATCGGTTCTCGATCCGCTGGCCTTCAAGGAGGCCGTGGGTGACGGGAACTACGGCGGCGTCTATCAGCGTCCCGACGAGGAGATGACGGCGATCTGGGAGGTGGCCGTGGCCGAGGCGCGGGAGACCATGGAGGAGGGATGGGCGTGAACTACGACTTTGGCGGCCGGACGGTCATCGTCACCGGTGGGGGGCACGGGCTGGGACGAGCCATGGCACAGGCATTCGTCGAGCGGGGCGGCCGGGTCTGGACGTGCGACATCCTGGCCGATGCCCTGGCTGAGACCCGGGAGTTGTGCGGCGCGGGGTGCGAGGCTCGAGTTGTGGACGTCCGGGACCGGGAAGCGGTGACGGCCTTCGTGGAGGATGCGTCCCGCGAGTCGGGGCGCGTGGACGTCCTGGTGAACAACGCCGGCGGGGTGGCGGGTCAGGTGGGTCGCCCTCTCGAGGAGGTCACGCCGGAAGCGTGGCAGCAGATCTTCGACGTGAACCTCACCGGGGCCTTCAACTTCTCACAGGCTGTGGCGCCCGGCATGAAGGACGCGGAGTGGGGCCGCATCGTCAACATCTCCTCCGGCGCAGGCATCCGGGTGAGCCTCACCGGCATCCAGGCCTACGCCTCGGCCAAGTCCGGGCTCATCGGCTTCACCCGGCAGCTGGCCCACGAGCTGGGCCCCTTCGGGATCACCGTGAACTGCGTCGCCCCCGGATTCATTCGGTCCAATCCCACCACGGAGCGGCAGTGGCAGTCTTACGGCGAGGAGGGCCAGCGGAGGCTGGTGGAGTCGATAGCCACCCGCCGCCTGGGAGAGCCCGAGGACATCGCCCACGCTGTCCTCTTCTTCGCATCCGACTACTCCTCCTGGATCACCGGCCAGACACTCAGCGTGGACGGGGGGCGGTGACATTTACCGTTTCACCGATCTCCGCTCCAACTCTCGTTGCACGATCTCCAGCTCCGCCTTGGCCAAGCGGAGTTGACCCTCAACCTCGGCCACGCGCGCCCTCAATTGGGCGGCTGTAGCCGGGTGCATTGACCCTGTGTCGATTGCAGCTTGGAAACGTTGCACCTCGCGCTGGAAGTGCTCTCTCTCGTGATCCAGCAAGACGACTTGGTTCTGCGTTTCCACTTCTAACACCTTGAGCTCGGCTTCCACTGCCGTGATCTCCGAGTCGAGATAAGCACGCCGTATCTCGAGTTGCTGGGCCAGGGACTCTAGTTGCAGTTCTGCCTGCATGGCGACGAGGTTGCGTGCCCGCACTTCGTCCTCGGAGACCACGCCGACTTCTGCCTGCTGCCGGGCCAGTTCCTCGTCGCGCCGAACGACGTCGAGATGGTGACGAGCGACTTCCATCCGGACGTGGATCCTCTCACTCACGAAATCGCGGCCGTCAACCAACGGCGAAGACAATTCACCCAGCGGCTCTCTTCCCGAGCGCCGGACCTCCTCCAACTCCAGTTCCATGACCCTTGCGTCGGCCTCGGCCTCTGCTATCTGCAGTTCGAAGTACATCAGGTCCCTGTCGCTGCGAATGCCCTCTTCGACCTGCTCGCGGGTCAGTCCCAATGCCTCGAGTTGCACCTCGACCCGCTGCCGTGCCAGGTCGACCTGGACCTCCAGCCGCGCTTCCGCCAGTTCCCTGCGCCAGGCGTCGCTGAGCTGTTGTGAGAAACCCATGGCTGCGGCACCCAGCACGACAGAGCCCACTATCAGGCCCCCCGTCTTCAAGATTCGGACGCCGGGCCGCGGGCTCGTTCTTTTGGCTCGACGCAGCTCTCTGCCGAGCTGCCATTCCAAGCTTTCTACGAAGCGAGGATCAGGTTCGTGTTTGTCATGCATTCTTCCTACCTCCTTCGGACAACTCCAAGGCGGCAACCGGCTCAACCGCCGACTCTGCTGCGGCTGCGGCGGGCGCCTCGGCGCTGACATATGGTCTCAGGCGTTTCTCGAGGTTCTGTCGCGCGCGGCGCAAGCGGCCCTCTACCGCGCGCTCCGATAACCCGAATTCTCCGGCGATCTCGCGCGTGCTCTTACCGTCGAAGTAGAACGCCTCGAGCAGCGCGGCCTGACCGCGCCGCATCCGCGCCAGACCCCAGCTCACGAGTGCAGCTGCCCACTGCGTTTCGGGACGGAAGTCATCTGCTTCCAGCTCCAACTCGGCTGGATCTACCGGCGTCGGCCGTCGGCGTCTGAAGTGACTCACGAGCAGATTGCGTGCGACTCGAATCAGCCAGGCCCTGGGCTGATCGGGAGTTCCGCGGCGCGGCCAAGTGTCTACGGCTCGCAGCCAGGCATCTTGCATGATGTCTTCGGCTAGCGTCCGATCACCACCCACGCGACGCGACACAAACGCGTAGAGCGGGCCGGTGTGCTCCCTGTAGATCTGAACCAGTTCGGCCTCGGTCAGCAACGCAGCATCCTCCTGGGTGCGGGTTAGAGCCTCGCGAGTCTCTGCCTATAAGACGCACTCGGTCTAGGAAACCCACGGTTCGGTTCAGCTGTGGCTTAAGGTAACCTGCACCGATCGGTCACCCGATGGTAGTTGGATTGCCTTCTACTCGTGGGGTGATAGGAGGACTGGGATTCTAAGCGGTCAGCCGTGTTTGATGAACGTCCCTTCCTGGAGCTCGGCAACGGCCTGCCGCAGCTGTTCTCTCGTATTCATTACGATCGGCCCGTACCATGCGACGGGCTCCTCGATCGGCCTTCCGGAGACCAGCAGGAACCTGATTCC
>JBDHHM010000249.1:0-2984 GCA_039589355.1 Gemmatimonadota bacterium
CTCGGCGAGCCGGCCCGGGACCCCGGAGGCTCCCCTGTCGACCGTGATGATCAGCGGGACGGCTCCGACAAACACAAGGCTCGTCACGATGGCGACAACGCATGACAGGCTTGCCGCGCGTCGAAGCCGGTGCCATACCGGTCTTCCCTCAAGCCAACCTTCGAGGAACGGAAGCCCGAGCCCGGTCCGGGCACTGAAGAACTGCGCCACCCGGATGGCCAGTACCGCCAGCACGATCCCGATGGGAATCGTCTGCAGCCAGCGGGTCGCCGGCACCGTCTCGAGTAGCATGGGGATCGAGCAGAGCTTGCCGAAGAGCCAGAGCGAAAAGAGGATCCAGAAGACCTTCAAGGTGATCGTCGACTCCCGGGGAGGTTCTGCCGCTGCATCGTTCACACCCCTATCCTTTCATCCTCCGGCACGGGATCGGCAAGCATAACCCACGACAACCGCAGCCGGTCGCCCCACCGACCGGCTCGGGCCGCTAGCCCGTCACTCCTATCAGGTGGGCAAGCCAGTAGAAGACGCCGGCGGCGAAAGCCGCCGCCGGAATGGTGAGGACCCACGCGATCACCATCTCGCCTGCGACGCCCCAGCGCACCGCCGACGCTCGTCGTATCGCTCCCACGCCCATAATCGCCCCGCTGATCGTATGGGTCGTGCTCACGGGGACACCCAGGAACGAGGCGATCAGGATGGAAGACGCCCCACCCGTCTCCGCGGCGAAACCACCGATCGGTCGCAGCTGCGTGATACGGGTGCCCATCGTGCGCACGATCCGCCACCCGCCGAACAGCGTGCCCGCTGCGATTGCGGCGTGCGCCCCGATGATGATCCAAAACGGCACGTGCTCGGCGTTGGGTAGGTAGAGGAAGCGCAGCGCATCCACGCGGTCCACAAAGAGCACATTGCTCGAGGCGAGCAGTCCCACGATGATCCCCATCGTCTTCTGGGCGTCGTTACTGCCGTGGCTGAACGAGAACGCGGCTGATGACACGAGCTGGAGGCGCCGGAACCACCGGTCCACGCGGCCGGGCCGCATGTTCCGCACGATCCACAGGCTGCCTATCCCCAGCGTGCCCGCGAAAAAGAATCCCAGCAGGGGCGAAATAGCGATTGCCGCCAGCGGCTTGATCCAGCCGCTGAGGATGAGAGCGCCGACGCCCGCCTTCGCGATCGCCGCGCCGGCGTACCCGCCCAGTAGCGCGTGAGAGGAGCTCGACGGGATCCCGTAGTACCACGTGATGAGGTCCCAGAGGATCGCACCCAGCAGGCCCGCGAGGATGACCCAGGGATCCACGATGGATAGGTCGATGATACCCTTCCCGACCGTCCTCGCCACCGCGGTCCCGAAGGTGAACGCCGCGGCGAAGTTCCAGAACGCCGCCCACGAGACGGCCTGCAGCGGTGTCAACACGCGCGTCGAGACGACCGTGGCGATGGAATTCGCGGAATCGTGAAAGCCGTTGACGAAGTCGAAAGAGAATGCGATGACGATCGTCAGGAGTACGAGGGTTACCACGGCGCCACCTCAGCCGTGCTTGAGGGCTATGCCTTCGAGCGTGCCGGCCACGTCTTCGCACGCGTCGATAGCGATTTCCAGATGTTCGATGATGTCCTTCCACTTGATGACTTCCAGCGGATCCTTGGAGTTCTCGAACAGCTCGCCCAACGCGGTATAGTAGAGGGCGTCGCCGTAGGTCTCGGTAGTCCTGACCTCCTTGGTCGCCTCAAGTACCGGCGCCGTAGCAGGGAGCGCCGCGACCGCGTCCGCCACCTGGGCGCAGGCCCGGCCCAGGATCCGCGCCATCTCAGCCGTCGGCCCGTTCAGTCGCTCGATTTGGAAGACGGCCGCCAGGCGCGCTACCTCCTCCGTCGTGTCGACGACCTCGTCGAGCCGATCGGCCAGCATGTGGATGTCCTCCCGGTCGAATGGCGTGACGAAGGTACTCTCCATGCGGCGGAGCAACTCATGGGTGAGATCATCGGCGTGGTGCTCGATCTTCTTGAGCTCTTCGGCGGTGGCGGCGACTAGGCAGTCATCCTCCGCCAAGCGGGTGAGCGCTTCGCCGGCCTCGCGGACGGACTCGCCGAGTTCTCGGAACAGCTCGAAGTATACCTTGTCCTGAGGGATTAACTTGCGCAAAAACATGGCACCTCCCACATCGGGTCCAAAGCTCGCCTCGTGTCTACGCCTACTTCGACTCGCGCTTCGCCTCCTGCTCGATCCAGGATACTCCCTCGGTGATCCAGGCCGCCGGCTCTGCGCCCTTCAGATAGTGGTTGAACCACTCGAGCTGCCGGTGGTGGTAATCGATCTGGTTCGCCTTCTGCCGGTTGCCGTGGTTTTCACCACGGTACACCAGCAGCACGAATTCTTTGTCTAAACGTCGCGCGAAGTTGTACGCCTCGATCCCCTGGTGCCAGTCCACCGAGCCGTCCTCATCGCCGAACGCCATCAGCAGCGGGGTCTCCAGCTGATCGAAGGCCATGATCGGCGAGTTTCGGAGGTAGGCGTCACTGTCCTCCCACAGAGGAACCTCCATCCGTTCCTGGCCGTGCTCGAAGTGACCGGTCTCGGGGATCCCGTTGTTCCAGAAGATCATCCCGTACATGCTGACCAGGTTGGTGAGCGGTGCTCCGGCCACCGCCGCGGCGAACAGATCGGAGTGCGCCGAGATGAACGTCGTCTCGTAGCCACCCCAGGAGTGTCCCATGATCCCGACGCGCTCCGGATCCACCATCCCGGTCTCGAGGACTACCTTCAGCGCGGTCTCCACACACTGCAGCGCCGAGAACCCCGGATCACGTTTCTCGAACGTGATGTCGGGCATCAGCACGAAGTAGCCCTGACTGCTGAAGACGGTGGGGTTATAGGCGCTGCGCTCCGAAGGCACACGGTAGAAGTGGAGCCGGTCCGAGAGCCGCTCATATATATAGACGACCATCGGGTACTGCCGGCCGCGCCTGTAGCCCGCCGGGTA
>JBDHHM010000250.1:0-3962 GCA_039589355.1 Gemmatimonadota bacterium
TAACTTGCCGGAGACCCGCGAAGACACATGCAATGCCCATACCCACAACAGGATGGACCACGATGCTGCAATGTGCGTTGATGAGGAGTGCGATCGCACTGTTCCTGGCGATGCTTGTGCAGCCTGCCTCGGCGGCTGCTCAAACCAAGCTGCTCCGCTTTCCGGATATCCACGGTGAGACCGTGGTCTTCGTGTACGCCGGCGACCTCTGGGTCGCGCCGGTCGGTGGCGGCACGGCCACCAGGCTCACCGCGCATCCTGGTCCCCAAGTTCTCGTCTGACGGCGAGTGGATCGCTTTCACCGGCCAGTACGATGGGGACGAGCAGGTGTACGTGATTCCCGCGGCAGGCGGCGTACCAAAACGCTTGACCTACTATCCGGCGCGCGGCCCACTGGCGCCACGCTGGGGCTACGACAATCAGGTGTACGGCTGGACCAACGACGGCCAGTCCGTACTGTTCCGCTGCCCATGCCCGTCTCTGGCGCCGGCGAGTTTTCGCCCGACGGAAGCCAGGTCGTCTACTCCTTCCCGTTTCGCGATTTCCGCACCTGGAAACGGCACGAGGGAGGCTGGGCCCAGAACATCTATGTCTTCGACCTCGCCACCAACGAGGCCCGACAGGTCACCGATCACCCGCGGGCGGACCGCGACCCGATGTGGATCGGCGGTCTGGTCTATTTCAACTCGGATCGGGACGGCACGCTCAATCTGTTTTCGTACGATCCGGCGGCCGGGGATACGCAGCAGCTCACCCGCAGCACGACCTGGGACGTGCGCTGGCCGAGCTCTGACGGCGAGGGCCGGATTGTCTATGAGTTTGGGGGCGAGCTGGTGGTGTTAGACGTCCGGTCGGGCGGCCTGCAGCCGATCTCGATCCGGGTTCCCGACGATGGGCTGTCGATGCGGCCGTCACGAATCAGCGCTGCCCGCAACGTCGAGGACTTCGAGCTGAGCCCAAAAGGCGAGCGCGCCCTGTTCGTGGCGCGAGGCGACGTGTTCACCGCACCGATCGAGAAGGGTCCGACCCGCAACCTGACCAAGTCGTCAGCCGCGCACGACAAACACGCTCGCTGGTCGCCCGACGGTTCGAAGATCGCCTTCGTCAGCGACATGGATGGTGAGGAAGAGATCTACCTGATCAGTCAGGACGGGTCGGGGACGCCGGAGCAGCTCACCGACGGCGGTGAGGGCATGCTCTACGCCCCTGCCTGGTCGCCCGACGGCGAGTACCTGGCCTACAGCGACAAAGAGGGCAAGGTGTACGTCCTCAACGTGAAAACAAAGCGCAAGCGTGAGATCGCTGACGAGCCCCAGGGTCAGGTGTTCGGCTACACCTGGTCACCCAACGGCGGCTACCTTGCCTTCGACTTGAGCCACCGGAACGGGTTCAGTTCCATCTACATCTACAGCCAGCAGGACAATCGGCTGCGCCAGATCACCAGCGAGCTGTTCAACGATTTCAGTCCCGCCTGGGATCCTGAGGGAAGCTACCTCTACTACCTCAGCGACCGGTCGCTGGCGCCTCAGATCGGCTCATTCGAGTGGAATTACGTGGTGGACCGCGAGACGTTCATCTACGCGCTGGCGTTGCGCACGGACGTCCCGCATCCGTTTCCGCCCGAGAGCGATGAGGTGTCCATCAGTGATGAGACCAGCGAAGCGAAAACTGAGCAGAAGAAGAATGGCGACCAGGCCAAAGAGCCTATCACCATCGAGTTCGATGGGCTCGCCCAACGAGTCGCAAGGGTGCCGGTGGACGCCGAGAACTACGGCTTCCTTGGCGCCGTCGAGGGTCATCTGCTCTACTTCCGGGGGACACCGTTCTATTACGGCCGGTCCGCGGACATCGAGCCGGCGATTCAGATCTTCTCCTTGAATGACCGGGAGGAGTCGACGCTGGTCGAGGATATCTCGGGCGCTGCCCTCTCGCTCGACGGCAAGAAGATTCTGGTACGGCAGGGCCGAAGCTACAATCTCCACGACGTCAAGCCGAAAGGTGGCGAGAAGAAAACCGTCTCCACTGCAGGTCTCATGGTAGACCGAGTCCCGGCCGAGGAGTGGGGGCAGATCTTCGACGAAGTGTGGCGGCGTTTCCGGGACTGGTTCTATGTGGAGAACATGCACGGATATGATTGGCGTGCCTTGCGCGACCAATATCGGCCGCTGCTGCAGCACGTCGCGCATCGATCTGACCTGAACTACGTGATGGGCGAGATGGTGGCGGAGCTCAACGTGTCGCACGCCTACATCACTGGCGGGGACTATGCCGTCCCGGAGCGGCCTGAGGTGGCGCTGCCAGGCGTGCGCTTCGAGCTCGACGCGGCCTCGGGTCGCTACCGCATTGCCATGATCTACGAGGGGCAAAACGAGGAAGACCGGTACCGCTCGCCGCTCACCGAGATCGGTGTCAACGTCTCGGTAGGTGACTACGTGCTGGCGGTGGACGGCGAGGAATTGGCGGCGCCGGACAACCCCTACCGGTTGCTGCTGCACAAGGCAGATCGACCGGTCACCCTCACGGTGAACAGCCGCCCGAGCCTGAACGGCGCGCGCCTGGTGAAGTTCAATCCGGTGAGCTCCGAGATCCCGCTGCGCTACTACAACTGGGTCGAGCGGAACCGACGCTATGTGGACGAGGCCACCGACGGTCGGGTCGGATATCTCCACATCCCTGACATGGGCTCGAATGGTATCCGGGAGTTCATCAAGTGGTTCTATGGGCAGATCCGAAAAGAGGGACTGATCGTCGACGTCCGCGGGAACGGTGGCGGCAACGTGTCGCAGATGATCATCGAGCGGCTGCGCCGCGAACTGCTGGGCACCCGCTTCTCGCGCACCCTGGACTGGCCGGGCACCTATCCCAACACGGTCTTCTTCGGCCACATGGTCTGCTTGATCAACGAGACCTCGGCGTCGGATGGCGACATCTTCCCGGCGCGATTCAAGACGGCAGGGCTGGGACCGCTGATCGGAAAGCGAACCTGGGGTGGAGTGATCGGTATCACGGGCCACGGTTCGCTGATCGACGGCGGTGGCGTGAATGTGCCGCAGTTCGGCACAAACGACGTCGACGGCAGCTGGATCATCGAGAACTACGGCGTAGCGCCGGACATCGAGGTCGAGAACACACCCAAATCGGTGATCGACGGTCGCGACTTGCAGCTCGAGCGCGGGATCCAGGAGGTGCTGGAGGCGATGCAGCGTGACCCGAAACAGCTGCCGGAGCGGCCGGCGCCGCCGGTGAAGACCAAGTGAAGCTCGAGCCACGGATGTGGAGGGCGTATGATTCACGCCCGTGACCGCGGGGGGAGTGCAAGCGGAGCGTTTTGCCCGTTTTGAAGCGTCTGCCGGACCCGTTAGCTGAGCGCTCACGGAGTCCGAAGTTGGTGTTTCCTCGTCGGCCGATTTGATGGAGGTGTTTCGTGTTATTCCGAAGGTAGTTCGCGGAACTGCTGGATGTGGTTGGTGGCACGAAGACCGATCGAGCCGGCGTCATGGAAGCGAAGCGCTTCGTTGCGGGAACTGAGTAACGCCTGCTCAGCGAGCCGTCAATAGGTCTAAGCAGGAGAGTGCGCTCGCGCAAACTCCGGCTGCAGTGCATCTTAGAGGTACCCCCAGCGGTGCCCTCCCTATCTCGTGAGCCCGTCGCCATGCGGAACGTGGCGGCGGTGGGTGAGTGTCGCTGCCGACGCCCGGGTGCGGCCGTCGTCCGGGATTGAATGCAACCATCGTCGAAGCTGAGCAAGTGAGTGATCAGATGATCGAAGAAATCCGCGAACGCATGGTGAGGGAGATCGAGCAGCTCAACCACGAGCTGCACGTGGTACTCCCCGAGGCCCTGCAGAAGGCGCGAGAGCTAGGCGACCTGCGCGAGAATGGCGACTATCAGGCTGCCATCGAACGCCAACAGTTCGTGCAGGCCCGGCTGAACCATCTACGCGATCGTCTTTCGAGGCTTTC
>JBDHHM010000251.1:0-4312 GCA_039589355.1 Gemmatimonadota bacterium
TCAGTCAGGCGGAAGCCGAGCGTTTGGTCATCGGCGGCCTGGCGTCGAGCACCCGGCCGGAGACCAACCTGATAGACGTGACCTACACCGGTAGCGATCAACACCTGGTGCCGGAAATCCTCAACCAGGTGGCGGCGGCACTGCGCCACATCGGAGTTCGTCGCGCCCGCGAGTGGGCTCGGTCGCGAACCGAGTTCATCGCCAGCCGCCGTTCCGAGGCGGCCCTGGAGCTGCGGCGGGCGCTGGAGGCCGTCGAGAGCTACAAGGAGCGGCGAGGGCTCACCAGCCTGCAGAGCGAAGAGGGTCGCGTCCTACGCCACATGGCGGTGCTGCAGACCGAGCTCGAGAGCCTCGTCATCGAGAAGGGACTCTATTCCGCACTCCTGAACCGGGTCGGCGCGGAAGGGATGCGGCCGGGGGACGTTCAACAGTTCGCGTTGCTCTCCGGCGAGGACGTGAACCGCACCGTCTACTACTACTACGACGAGCTGCTGCGACTGCTCGAGGGCGGCGGGGAACGCGATCGCGGCCCTCGATCTCCGCATCGAGACGCTCACCCGCTCGCTGGACGGCCTGCAGGCCGAGCTGCGGGCGCTGCCGGCGGTGGAGACCGAGCTGGCCCAGTTGCAGAACGAGGTGGAGATCCACTCGGACATGTACAAGTACCTCCTGTCGCGGTATCAGGAGTCCCAGATCGCCGAGGCTGAGATCTCTCCCTACGTAGACGTGCTGGATCCAGCCGTTGGCGTATGGCCGGTCAGCAGCGGCCGGCGGGTCAACTCTATCCTTGGTGGGCTGCTGGGGCTTCTGCTCGGGTTGGTCGCGGCGTTCTTCTTGGAGTATCTGGACCGCTCGGTGCAGTCGACTTCCGACGTGGAGACGAAGCTGGGGCTGGCGGTCCTCGGTTGGATCCCCAAGGTAGAGGCCGACGGCGACGGACGCCCGATCCCGCTCGTAGCAGATGTCGATGCCGAGGGTGCCGCAGCCGAGGCGTATCGGGTACTTCGCACCAACCTCGCCTTCTCCACCGCGCGCGAGCACCCGCTCCGCAGCCTGATCTTCACCAGCCCGGGCCCGGGTGAAGGCAAGTCCACCACGGTGGCTAACCTGGCCGCGGTACTCGCCGCCCGTGGCGACCGGACGTTGCTCATCGACGCCGACCTTCGCCGCGGCGAGCTCCACGACGCCTTCGACCTGCTGCGCTCACCGGGGCTCAGCGACCTGCTGGCCGGCGAGCTCGACCCGCGGGAGGCGATCCGGCCAGCCGTGCGACCCAGTCTCGACCTGCTGCCGGCCGGCAAGCGACCGCCCAATCCATCCGAGCTGTTGGGTTCGCAGGCGATGGCGGACCTGCTGGCGGGTTGGCGCGACGTTTACCGCTGGGTGCTGCTCGACGCGCCCCCCGTGCTCGCCGTCACCGACGCCGCGGTTTTGGCGGCGCTAACCGACGGCGCGGTGCTCGTGCTGAGGGCGGGAGAGACGGACCGTCGGGCGGGTTGGCAGGGCATCCAGCAGTTGCGGCGAGTCGACGCCCGCATCGTCGGCGCCGTTTTGAACGAGGTCGACCCGCAGCTTACCTCTGACCGATACTACCTCGACTACTACTACACCAAGTCATAGCGCCGGTCGAGCGTTCGCCGGCCGCTGGCCATCGGCATCGATCGGGTCGCGCCCGTAGGCCGCGGTCTCCTCGGCGGCAGCGCGGCAAGGGCTGGCCTGCGGGTTCGCCGGTTCGGCAGTGCGTTCGTCGAGGGCGGCGGGCAGGCTCGAGAAGCTGCCGTGACCTTCGGGCACCGCCACGCGCAGGTTCACCAGCCGGCGCAACCATGAGCCTGCGGTGGCTTCGTTCACGCCATGAGCAGACGCGAACTGGGAGGCATCGACGCGTCCCATCCGATCGAGGCGGTCCCACGCCGCACGCAGCCGGCTGGGCGCCGGCCCCCAGAGAGCGGGGCGACCGGAGTCGACCGCCACGAGCAGCAGTTTGTGCCTCAGCAATACGGTGTCGATGGAGTCCCTATGGTGCTCCGAAGCGTCCTGCACGACGAAGAAGGCATCGGACGGACGATCCGCGCGCAGGTACTTGATCAGCAGCTTCGCGATCACTTCGTCGGCGCAACTGAAGTCGAGAACGCCAACCTGTGAGAAGTCCAACACCGACACGCAGCGGCCTCGACCACCCTGCAGTTGCTCCTCGATCGCCGTGCGCACCGCCTGACCGGTGGGCCTCGTCACCAGGTTGTTATAGAAGGTCGCCACCGAGGTGCGGACCACAGTTCTCAAGACCTCGCCCGTCATGCCCGTCGCCGGATCACCCATTCCCGTCCTCCTCAGTCACCGCCGTCCGGCGGGACGACTTGCGGGAGCACGACCTGTATCTGCGCCCCCGGAAAATCCGGTAGCCCGCTGCTCACGGGCTCTCTCTCGATCCAATCGGGGACTTCGGCGATCCGCGCCGTCCCACTCCGAATCGTGAACAGCCCGTTCCAACGCGTTACCTGCTTGCGAATCCCCTGCAGCCCCTGGCCGCGACCCGGGTCACGGTAGCGGGAAACACCGTGCAGGAAGGCCGCCTCGAGCGCGGTCTCGTCCGACCAGCGGTCGCCGTAGCGCTGGGCGTGCTCCCGGGCCAGCGAGCCCCGGAAGCCCATGCCCACGTCCATCACGGCGATGACCACGACCTGTCGGCCCAGTCTCTGTTTCCAATTGTACGTCTGAGCCGAGACCCAACCGTCGGTCCCGGCGTGCTCGACGATGTTCTGGCAAACCTCCGATAGGATCACGCTGAAGTGAAGCACCGCCGGTGGCGGATAGCCCAGTCGCCTGCCCAGAATCGCAGCAGCCCGATCACGCACCCGGTCCACCACGTCATGCACATCCTGGTGCGAGCGGACCGGCGTGATCTCGAGCAGGGCGTCGGACTCACCGGCCGTCCGCCGCCTGACGTGCCCCTCGAACTCGAAGATCTCGTGCGCATGCTCGAAAAAGTGGATGCGGCTCAGGTAGCTGGCCACTTCCTTGTTCTCCGGTGGTTCCAGCAGGGGCCGCTCGCCGAATCGCTCCTGCCAGGCCGCGCCTGCGGCCAGCAGCCCGACAATCCCGTAGGGGCTCACCCAGCGGACATGTCGGGAGTCGAACAGGGCGCGGCCGCCCTCCCCGCCCGCCCAGGCGGCCACCAGCGCTTCGAAGCCGCGCCCATCGAGCGTCTCGGGCACCGGAAGCACGACCGTCACCGGACGCTCACCTCGCGGCGCACCCGCCTAGCCACAGTCGATCTCCTCCCTCAGGAAACGGTTCAATCCCGAGGCGCCGCGGTGAGCGACGCTGCAGCTAGCTGCTGCATTGGCTCGCTGCATCGCCTCCTCCAACTCGATGCCTTCGAGCACCGGCTCCACACTCACCCGGCCCGTGCGGACCGCTGCGGGCTTATCCAGACGACCACGCTTCGCTCGCCCCAACGGCAACGCATCGGGAGCCATCACGTAGCCCGCACCTTGGGCTCCGAGGGTCACGAACAACAGTCGTGTCTCACGGCCGATGACGTCCGCGGCGAACGCCCAGGGATCCCCCCGGTCTGCGGCGAGGGCCGCTAGCTCGTCCTGATTGACCTGTACTGCATCGAAGCACGCCAGCCATTCCGACCAGCGGTCCAGAGAGCACCGCCGCCGCTCGCCACCCGGGTCGGTCGCCAGCATCAGCGAGTGGATATCGACGTAGACCGGTCCGTCGAAACGATTGCGGACCTGCTGGGCAACCTCCAAACCGAACTCGAGACCCGTGATGAAGTTCACATACAGTGCATCGCAGCCGGCGATTCTCGGCTCCAGCTCCTCCCAGGTCCACGCCGGCACGCCGCCCGTAAGCCGCTCGGTGCGTCGCCGCGGACCGGTATAGCGCAGCTCGACGCGCGGATTGGGTGTATCGGCGACCATGATCGCCTGATCCATCTCGATCACGGACAGCTCTTCGAGGAAACGAAAACCCCGCTCCGCCAGATCGTGGCCCAGCTTGACGAGCGGCCGGATCCTGGTCTTCCCCGGCCCGAAGGCGTCGGCCGCAGCGAGCGCGTAGCTTATCCCTCCCCACTCCTCCACCGGCGATCCGACGTCCGAACCCCGCCAGATCGTGTCCCATACCATCGTGCCAAGGACGCCGAGGATTCTCATGCCGTGCGGCAATCCGATCCTGGGGTCACATGGGTCTTCGTTAAGCCGGAACTCCCGTTGTAGCGCCCGTCGGCCCAGCTGCGCGGTGATTCGCGCGCAACGAGCAGATCGTGGAGGGTACTGTCGCCCAAGCTAATCAGTTCCTC
>JBDHHM010000252.1:0-3448 GCA_039589355.1 Gemmatimonadota bacterium
GAGAACTTCACGTCGATCGTGACGATCGCGCCCAGCCCGGTTCAGCAGGGCGTGATCTGGGTCGGCACCGACGACGGGCGCGTGCACGTCACCCAGGACGGCGGCGCGACCTGGGCGAGTCTGGAGGAGCGGGCGCGTGGCGTTCCGGCCAACACGTGGGTTCCGCACATCGAGCCGTCGAAGTACGACGCCGGTACCGCGTATGTGGTGTTCGACAACCATCGGCGCGGCGACTTCACGCCGTACGCCTTCGCGGTTACCGAGTACGGCCGTCGCTGGCGGAGCATCGTCACCGACGACATCTGGGGTTACGCGCTGGCGATCGAGCAGGACCCGGTGAAAGAAGACCTGCTGTTCCTGGGTACCGAGTTCGGGCTCTATGTCAGTCTGAACGGCGGTGCGGACTGGATGAAGTGGGAGCACGGGTTCCCGACGGCGTCGGCGATGGCGCTGGTCGTGCACCCGCGCGAGCACGACCTGGTGATCGGTACGCACGGGCGGGCGGCGTTCATCCTGGACGACATCAGTCCGCTGCGGACGATCTCGGCGGCGACGATGGCCGAGCCGGGCGGACGATCTCGGCGGCGACGATGGCCGAGCCGGTCCATCTGTTCGAGATCCCCGACGCGATTCAGTACCGTTCGAGTCAGTCTTCGGGCGAGGGTTCTCCCGGGCACAACGAGTTCCGTGGTGAGAACCGGCCGTCCGGTGCGAGGATCACGTTCTCGCTGAACGCCGAGGACCTGCCGCGCCCCGGCGAGACGCAGCCTCAGCAGGCAGCGCCCGGACAGGGTTTCCAGGGCGGGTTCGGTGGCGGACAGCCGGGAAGCGCCGGGCAGAGGCGGCGTGGCCCGCAGGTGACGGTTGAGATCAGTGACGCGGACGGCGGAGTGATTCGTACCTTCAGGTCCCCGGTGACGCTGGGCGTGAACCGCATCGCCTGGAACCTCAGGCGCGACGGCTTCCGGCGCCCGAGTGCCGGCCAACAACAGCAGCAGCAGCAGTTCGGCTTCCAGCCCAGCGGGCCCGACGTGCTACCGGGCACCTACGGTGTGAAGGTCAAGTACGGCGACCACGAGGCGACGGGCTCGGTGAACGTGCTGGCCGATCCGCGCTATGACATCCCGATGACGGATCGTGAGGCGAAGCTGGCGGCCGTCATGTACGCTGGGTCGCTGCAGGAGGTGGTGGCCGACGCGGTCGAGCGCATCCGCAGCACGCGCACCGAGGTGGAAACCGTTCTCACGAAACTCAGGGGGGAGCGGCAGGCAGGCGGACCCAGCGAGCTCGCGCAGGCTGGCCGCCAGCTCAACACCGCACTAACAGACTTGGAGAATAAGTTCTGGTCGCCGCCGGGCAGCGGAGGCCAGCGGGTCGTCCGGACGGACAACGTGGTGCGGCTGATCGGCAGGGCCTCCGGCTCGCTCGGCTCGACGTGGGACGCGCCGACGCAGGCGCAGCATTATCGGCTGCAGCAGGCGGAAGCGATACTGCAGGAGAGTCTGGAGGAGTTCAACCGCCTCTTCGCCGAAGACGTGGTGCAGTTCATCGACCAGGTCGAGGGGGCAGGACTGAGCTTCGTCCAGCCAAAAGAGCCGCTGACGATGCCGCAGCGCTAGCTGCTTCCGGTCGCCGGGGGTCGCCGGCGGGTGGTCTCGCTTCGGATACACCACCTACGCTCGGACCACCCGCGCGGCTCCCAGACCGGCTCGCAAGCTGCGCTAAGGCCTCTCTGAGAACTGCCGGGAGCCGCGGGTGTCGTCCGAGCGAAGTTTGGAGCGCGCCGGCGGCGCAGCCGCCGTTCCCGCAATCGCGGCGCGCGACACGAAGCGAGACGACCCCTCGGCGACCGGACGCTGGCGGGTAGCGAGCGTTCCCTCAGCTGCGACGCTCGCCACCACTGCTGCCGTCCCGTAAGTTGGTACTTGCCCAACCACTGCAACCCTGACAAAGGAACCGGGAGGCTGACCATGCACCGCCGCATGATCTCCAGGGGTGTAGCCGCCCTGGCAGTCGCCGCTCTGGCTACGCCCCTCTACGCTCAGGTCGATCCCGAACTGCTCGCCGGCATGAGCGTCCGCTCGATCGGGCCCGCCGGGATGAGCGGCCGGATCGCCGACATCGAGGCGCTCGAATCGAATCCCAACGTCGTGTACGTGGCCGCCACCGCCGGCGGCGTCTGGAAGTCGACGAACGGTGGGCTCACCTTCGAACCGATCTTCGACGACCAGCCGGTCCACGCCATCGGCTCTATCGAGGTATTCCAGGCGAGCCCCGACATCGTCTGGGTGGGCACCGGCGAGGGTAACCCGCGGAACAGCGTCTCGGGCACGGGCTACGGCGTCTTCAAGTCGATGGACGCCGGTCGCAGCTGGACGCACCTGGGTCTCGAGAACACGGAGCGAATCCACCGGATCGCGCTGCATCCGTCGAATCCGGACGTCGCCTATGTGGGTGCGATGGGCTCGATGTGGAAGCCGAACCCGGAGCGTGGTGTGTTCAAGACCGAGGACGGGGGTGCCACCTGGCAGAAGATCCTCTATGTGAACGAAAACACGGGCGTCGGCGACATGGAGATGGATCCGACGAATCCGAACAAGCTGATCGTCGCGATGTGGGACTACCAGCGTTGGCCCTGGTTCTTCCGTTCCGGAGGTTCCGGGTCCGGTCTCTACCTGACGGTGGACGGCGGCCGGAACTGGAAGAAGCTCACGGAGGACGACGGGCTGCCCTCAGGTGACCTGGGTCGCATCGGTCTGGCGATCGCGCCGTCGTCCCCGAACATCGTGTACGCGCTGATCGAGGCGAAGGAGAACGCGCTCTACAAGTCGGAGGACGGCGGGTTCACCTGGAGAAAGACCAACGACGGCGAGAACATCGGCAACCGTCCCTTCTACTATTACGACCTGCGGGTCGATCCGAAGGACGCGAACCGCGTCTACAGCCTCTGGTCGCTGGTCAGCCTCTCGACCGACGGCGGCAACAGCTTCGAGCCGCTGGTGACGTGGGGCTCCGCGCACCCCGATCACCACGCTATGTGGATCGACCCGAACGATCCGACGCACATCTACGAGGGCAACGACGGCGGTGTCTACGTAAGCAACGACCACGGGCGGACCTGGCGCTTCGCCACGCAACTACCGCTGGCCCAGTTCTACCACATCAACGTGGACATGGCGACGCCGTATAACGTGTACGGCGGCCTGCAGGACAACGGATCGTGGCGCGGGCCCGCCTACGTCTGGGAGAACGGCGGCATCCGCAACCACCATTGGGACGAGGTGGCCTTCGGTGACGGCTTCGCCACGCTGGCGCATCCCGAGGACCCGATGGTCGGCTACGCGATGAGCCAGGAGGGCTTCATCATACGCTGGGACCAGGGGACCGGTGAGCGTAAGGACATCCGGCCGGACAGCCCGGAGCCCTTCGAGCTGCGCTTCAACTGGAA
>JBDHHM010000253.1:0-4712 GCA_039589355.1 Gemmatimonadota bacterium
CTGGCACCTGCCCGTCGAAGACATCATGAGGAATGTGAACGGCCCGGAGGGCATCTTCGCGGATCCGGCGCCCGTGGCCACCGGCGGACGCATGATCCAGCGAACGCCTAACGACCCGGCCTGGTACAAGGGTGGCCTGTATCACGATGACGAGCCCTTCGGCGTCCCCAGTTTTTGGTTCATGTCGTGGTACGACGTCTCCATCAGCCCCAACCTGGCGCTCTTCAACCACGTGAGGGCCAACGCGGAGGACCCGGAGGTCGCCGAGAATCAGTTCGCGGTGGTCGCACCGGTCACGCACTGTGCCTACACGCGTGCCTCGGAGGAGACCATCGTGGGCGAACGCAGCGTCGGCGACGCGCGTCTCGACTACAACGGGCTCGTCTACGCCTGGTTCGACTATTGGCTGAAAGGTGAGGCGAACGGCATCACCGATACGCTGCCCAAGGTGCGGTACTACACGATGGGCTCGAACGAGTGGCAGACGTCGGGGACCTGGCCACCCGAGGGCGCGGAGCTGGTAACCTACTACCTCGACAGCGACGGCAACGCGAATACGCTCAACGGTGACGGCAGGCTCACGATGAGCCTACCCGGCTCCCGAGACCGTGCCGACTCCTTCACCTACGACCCGATGGATCCGGTCACGTCCCTCGGCGGAAACGTCTGCTGCACCGGCGGCGCCATAGACGCGGGCTCCTTCGATCAGCGCCAGATGGAAGAGCGCCCGGACATTCTCGTCTATACCTCGGAGCCCTTGGAAGAGGGGATCGAGGTGAGCGGGACGGTCGAGATCACGCTCTACGTCTCCTCGGACGCCCGGGACACCGACTTCACGGTCAAGCTGATCGACGTCTATCCCGACGGGAGGGCCTACAATCTGGATGAGACCATTCAGCGGGCGCGCTATCGCGAAGGGTACGACAAACAGGTCTTCATGGAAGAGGGCAGGGTGTACGAGCTTCCGGTCAGCCCGATGTCGACCAGCAACTACTTCGCCGAGGGGCACCGGATCCGGATCGAGGTATCGAGCAGCAACTTTCCGAGGTTCACCCGCAACCTCAACACGGGCGGCAACAACTACGACGAGACGGAGGGTGTCGTGGCACACAACACCGTGCACCACTCTCGTGGGTATCCGTCCCAGATCGGGCTGCCGGTGGTAAAACGGTAATGTGGAGGTAAGAGTGAAGTACATCCTCAGCATCGCGGCGATCGCAGTCGTCGCGTTCGCAGCGTGCGATCGCTCCAACCCGCCAGACCAAGCCGATCTCGTGCTACGGCACGGCCGGATCATCACGGTGGATTCGACCAGGCCAGAGGCCGAAGCGCTGGCCGTCCGCGGCGAACTGATCGTTGCGGTGGGTAGTGATAGTGAGATCGACGAGTACATCGGAGACGCCACTCGCGTCATCGACCTGGATGGCCAGCTGGTCGTGCCCGGCCTGATCGAAGGGCACGGACACTACATGAGCCTGGGCGAGTCGCTGATGCGGCTCGATCTACGGCCGGCGCGGGACTGGGAGGAGATAGTGGGGATGGTAGCCGACGCCGTCGGTCAGGCGGGGCCGGGCGAGTGGATAGTCGGGAGGGGATGGCATCAGGACAAATGGGACCGCCCACCTGTACCGGCGGTAGAGGGGCTTCCGATCCACCATAGCCTGAGCGAGGTCAGCCCGGATAACCCCGTCATGCTGGTCCACGTCAGCGGGCACGGTGTCTTCGTCAACGCCCTTGCCCTTCAGCTGATAGGTGTGTCGCGCGACACCCCCGACCCCGAGGGCGGTGAGTTCGTCCGCGACGCGCAGGGCGAACCGACAGGGATGCTTCGCGAGAGTGCCCAGGACCTGGCCAGGACCGCGGTAGCCGAGTATCGCAGCCGGCGCTCACCGGAGGAGGTCGAGGCGGAGCTTCGCCGGCAGGTGGAATTGGCAGGTGCGGAGGTCCTGGCCAACGGGATCACGAGCTTCCACGACATGGGCGAATCGTTCGAGACCATAGACTTGTTCAAGCGGATGGCCGATGAGGGCAACCTCCCGGTCCGACTCTACGTGCACGTCGACGAACCCAGCGAGGTGATGGCGGAGCGCTTGGCCGAGTATCGCATGATCGGGTATGGGGACGGATTTCTGACGGTCCGTGCCATCGGCGAGCGAGTCCTAGATGGAGCGCTGGGCACGCACGGTGGCTGGCTGCTCCAGCCTTACAGCGACCTGCCGCGCAGCACCGGGTTCAACGTCATCCCGGTCGCCGAGATCCAGAGGTCTGCCGAGTTGGCCGCCCAACACGGGTATCAGATGGCCATCCAGGGGATCGGTGACCGGGCCACGCGGGAGCTACTGGACATCTACGAGGCGGTGTTCGCTCAGTACCCGGACCAGGACGATTTCCGCTGGCGGATCGAACACTGTCAGGTGATCCATCCGGACGACCTGCCGCGGTTCGCCGAGCTTGGAGTCATCGCGTCGGTGAGGGGCGTGTTTGCTACTTCCGACGGGCCTTGGGTGATCGCGCGGCTGGGTGAGGAGAGGGCTCGGGAGAGGGGGTACCTGTATCAAGACATGTTCCGCTCCGGGGCCGTCGTCATCAACGGCACCGATCCACCGGTCGAGGACATCGATCCGATCGCCAACTTCTTCCGGTCGGTTACTCGGATGATGGAGAACGGATTGGTCTTCTTCCCGGAGCAGCGGATGACCCAGGAGCAGGCCCTGGCGTCGTACACGGTCAACCCCGCCTACGCGGCGTTCGAGGAAGATCTCAAGGGTACGCTGAGCGTCGGCAAGCTGGCGGATATCACCGTTCTCTCCCGGGATATCATGACGATTCCCGAGGAGGAGATTCTAGACACGGATGTGGTCTACACGATCATCGCCGGGAAGTTGCGATACTCGAGGGCTCACTGACGCTATGGCCGTCCAGTTCCGCTCGCCGTAGCTTGGCAATTGAGTAGACGAGGACGTCTGTAACCGATACGTCAAACACGGGAGGCTGTATGACGAAGATCGGAACGCTCCGGCACGGAACGCTGGTCGGAATAGTTCTCGGTATCGCGGTCGCCCTGGTGGTGGGCTGCTACGGCGAACCCGGGACCGCCGACCTCGTGCTGAGAAACGGTAAGGTGGTCACGGTCGACGACGCGGTTCCGGACGGCGAGGCGATCGCGATACACGGCGACGAGATTCTCGCCGTGGGAAGCGATAGTGATATCGCGCAGTACATCGGTCCCGGGACCGAGGTCATCGATCTCGACGGACAGCTCGCCATCCCCGGCTTCATCGAGAGCCACGGGCACTTTCTGGGCGTCGGGGCCGCCAAGATGCAGCTCGACCTGATGAGCGTGGCTAACTGGGACGAGATCGTCTCGATGGTCGCCGATGCCGTGGCCGAGGTGGAACCGGGACAGCTCATCCGCGGGCGCGGCTGGCACCAGGAGAAGTGGGACATGGAACCGCCGGGCAACATCGACGGCCTGCCCACGCACCACACGTTGAGTGCGGTGTCGCCCGACAACCCGGTGGTCCTCACGCATGCAAGCGGTCACGCGTCTTTCGCCAACGCGAAGGCGATGGAGATGGCCGGGATCACGAGCGAGACACCTGACCCCGCCGGCGGCGAGATCGTGCACGACGGCGATGGTAATCCGATCGGCGCGTTCCGCGAGCGGGCGCAGGGTTTACTTTCGGCGGCCTATGAGAACGCGCCGCCGTCCGATCCGCGTCGCCAGGCGGAGCTGGCGGCCGAGGAAGCGCTCTCCAAAGGTGTCACGACGTTTCACGACGCGGGAGTGAGCTTCAGAACGGTCGACCTCTACAAGCAGATGGTCGACGACGGGGCCCTGGGTATTCGGTTGTGGGTCATGATCCGCCAGCCCAACGATCGACTCGCCGAGAACTTGGCCGACTATCGCACTGTCGGCTACGGCGATAACCGCCTCACCGTGCGCGCCATCAAGGTCTCGGTCGACGGGGCGCTGGGGCCGCACGGCGCCTGGCTGCTCGAGCCCTATTCGGACCTACCGACGAGCACGGGGCTGAACACGAGCCCGATGGAAGCGCTGCAAGAAACCGCGCGGCTTGCGGTGGAGCACGAGTTCCAGCTCTGCGTGCACGCGATAGGCGACCGCGCCAATCGTGAGGTCCTCGACGTCTACGAGAGCGCGTTCCAGACGAACCCGGACCGTTCGGACCTGCGCTGGCGCATCGAGCACTCCCAGCACCTGCATCCCGCCGACATCCCGCGCTTCTCTGAGCTCAGTGTCATCGCCTCGATGCAGGGCATCCACTGCACCTCCGACGGTCCGTGGGTGGTTCCGCGGTTGGGTGAGCAGCGCGCACGGGAAGGCGCCTACGTCTGGAGATCGCTGTGGGACCTGGGAACGGTGATCGCCAACGGTACCGACGCGCCGGTCGAGGATGTCGATCCCATCGCGAGCTACTATGCCACCGTCTCCCGCGTGATGCCCGACGGCAACGTCTTCTTCGGCGAGCAGCGCCTGACCCGGATGGAAGCGCTGCAGACGTACACGATCAAAGCTGCTATCGCCGGCTTCGAGGAGGACATCAAGGGATCGCTGACGCCCGGGAAACTCGCCGACATCACTGTGCTGTCACAGGACATCTTGACGATCCCCGAGGACGAGATCCCGGCGACCGAGGTGGTCTACACGATCGTCGGTGGACAGGTGATGTACAGCAAAGGCTAGGAGTAAA
>JBDHHM010000254.1:0-2940 GCA_039589355.1 Gemmatimonadota bacterium
CGGCCACTCATGGCACGAGCTCCAGCCGCTGGGCCAGGTCGGAGGTGAGGCGGCGCTCGGGATCGACGCGACCCTTCAGCTCGAGCCACGCATCCAGCCCCTCATACATCTCGCGCACCGCGCTGGCCGCCATCCGGGCGTCCTTACCGAGGTAGATCCGGCCACCCGCCGCGCTGACGACGCGATCGACCTCCTTTAGAAAGTCGAACACACCCGCGTCCCGACACGGCACGTCCGCCGCCAGTGTGTACCCCGGCATCGGGAAGGAGAGCGCGCTTTCCGCTTCGCCCGGTCCGAACCGCTTGAGCACCGCCAGGAACATTCCGTAGCGCGACTTCGCGAATAGCTCGAGTACCTCGATCAACGCCTCGCGACCGCCCTCATACGGCACGGCGAACTGATACTGCAGGAATCCCCTCTTCCCGTACAGGCGGTTCCAGTTGGAAAGTCGGTCGAGCGGGAAGAAGAAGGACTCGTAGTGCGTGAGCACTTCCCGCGCCTTCCGCGGGTGCTTCCTGTAATAGAGCGTGTTGAACGCTCGCACCGACAGCCTGTTGAGCAGGAATCCGGGAAACACGTCGGGGACCGAGAACGCCCTGCTCGAGTGGCGGCTCAGGTCGGTTCCGGGCCCGGCGGGCGCCGGGTTGCCACGCATCAGCACCGATCGACCCAGCGAGCGGCCGCCGGCGATGCCGTCGAGCCAGGCCACCGAGTACTTGTAGTTCTCGTCCGACTCGTGGAACAGCTCGAGCGCTTTGTCGATGTTCTCGGCACGGTCATAGTCGACCGACACGTACGAGCTCTCCAGCGGGATCAGCTTGATCCGCAGGTCGGTTACGATGCCCGTCAACCCCAGACCGCCGACCGTCCCCCAGAACAAGTCGGAGTTCTCCTCGCGACTACAGAGCACCAGATCACCGGACGGAGTCAGGAGCCGGAAGTCCATTACGTGCCGGCTCAGCGATCCGTCTTTGTGATGGTTCTTGCCGTGTACGTCACAGGCCAACGCGCCGCCCATCGTCACGAACTTCGTGCCGGGCACCACCGGCAGGAAGAAGCCTCTCGGCACGAAGCAGGCGAGTATCTCGTCCACGGTCACTCCGGCCTCGCAGTCGAGGACTCCGCTCTCGGCGTCGAAGGCCACGAACCGATTCAGACGTTCAGTTAAGACCGTGTATCCGGCGCTGTTAAACGCGGCGTCTCCGTAACTCCTGCCGAGGCCGCGAGCGACGAGCGACGTGCCCTCCGACATGCACTCGCGAAGATCGCTCAACCGCTCGGGTCGGCACACCTCGGTCGTTCCGCTGGGATATCGACCCCAACCCGACAGTCGTCTCTCTACCGAGCCCGTCATGGTCAAGTAGCTATCCAGACGACGGCCAGAAACACCGCCGCCACGACATAGGTGATCGGGTCCTTGAGCGCGAAGGCAACCGGATCCTCCTGCAGTGTGCCGCGATCGGCGAACAGCCACAGGCGGAGGTTCCAGTAGAGAAACAGGGGTAGCCCTATCCAGAGCAGGTCGGGATTGGCGTAGAGCCGCGTTACGTCGTCGCCGGTGATGTAGAGACAATAGACGAGCGCGCTACCGGCAGCGGCCGCGATTCCCATGGCACTGAGGGTCGGCAGGTCCTCGGGCCGGTACCCGCGGCCGACGATCTTCGTCGCATTCCTGGCGGCGGCTCCGCGCAGCTCCACCGCCCGCTTCGCCAACGCCAGCGAGAGGAACAGGAAGATCGAGAACGCAAGGAACCACCTGGACAGTGGCACCTCGACCAGGACGGCGCCGGCGACGATGCGTACCGTGTAGAGCGTCGCGAGCGTGATGACGTCGATCGCCAGGTGCTGCTTCAAGCTGAGCGAGTACGCGTACGTGATGATGAGATAGGCGGCGAGCACGCCCGCAAACCTGGGTGAGAGTTGCCAGGCCACGACCGCCGCCGCCGCGACTAGCAGCAGGCCCGCGACCAGAGCCGATGGGATCGAGATCTCACCGGCGGCCAGAGGGCGATGCCGCTTTCGCGGGTGCGCCCGGTCGCTCGCCAGGTCCGCCAGGTCGTTGAACAGGTAGACGGCGGAGGCCGTAGCCGAGAACGCGGCGAAGCCGGCGAGTAGGCGGACGGCAAGCTCGACGCTGGGGCTCAGATGAGCGGCCAGTGCAGGAACGAACAGCAGCGCGTTCTTCGCCCAGTGGTGCGGGCGGAGCTGCCGGATCCAGAGTCGCCAGGTCGAAGATCGTATGCGGCGTATAACGATGTCGGGCCTCAAACGCATCGCTTTCCGCAGCGTGAGCGGGCCCACGTTCACCGCTATCGGCCGCCGCGCCGCCTTCCACAGGGGCAGGTCGGCCCGACTGTTACCGACGTAATCGAACTGGCTGAAGTGTTCCTGAATTCGGGAGAGCTTCCGCGACCCTTTCAGATTGGTGCTTCCGTCGCTCCCCCAGGCCAGATCCGCGCCCACCCGATCCTTCAGGCCGTCGACCTGTGACTCGTGTGCGGCGGACGCGAGGATCACCAATGCCCCCGCGGCTCTGGCCTCCTCGATCAGCTCTAGAGCCACCGGTTCGAGTGGCAGATTATCGATATCGATGCCGCTCTCGCGCGCGAGGAACGCTTTGAGCGATGGGCGACCATGAGCCAGGGCCAGCAGCGCCGGCAGCAGCCGCCGGGGCCGCCGGGTCAGTATCCAGGCGAAGCCCTCCCAGAGCAGGTCGGACCTGATGAGGGTCCCGTCCACGTCCATGATGAGGGGAACCCCATCCTTCGTCATCTCGTCTCCGTCACCGCGGGTTCCTGGAGGTAGGGCAGGGGGAGGAATCAGGCGATCCGGTGCCTTGCGGCACTCGAATTCCGGGTCAAGTATCGGTCGACCCGTTGCAAAATGCAACACTACCGCAGGAGCCGTGACCGTTTTCGCCGCGCTGTCTCGCGCCCTCCC
>JBDHHM010000255.1:0-4856 GCA_039589355.1 Gemmatimonadota bacterium
ACGCGCGGGGTCAGCGGCTCGGCGGCGAGCGCCCAACCGAGGAAGACGGCGACGACCGGGTTGACGTAGGCGTGGGTGATGACGCGGGCGGGAGTCGAGACCTTCAGCAGCCACAGGTAGGCGCTCAGCGCGATGATCGACCCGAGCACGGTCAGATACGCCAGCGCCAGCACGGAGCGCAGCGACACTTCGCCGACCTCCAGCCCCGGCCACTCCCCGAAAGCCGTACCCACCAACAGCAGAATGACGCCGCCGGTCAGCATCTCCATCCCCGTCGCCTGTGCGGGAGAGGCGGGTAGATGTCCCTTGCGCGTATAGAGCGAGGCGAACGACCAGGCCAGCGTTCCCATCAGGATCACTCGCGACGCCGGCGAACCCCAGCAGGATCCCAACCAGGACCTTGAGGTCGGGCCGCTCGCCGCCGTAGAACAGCCAGTCGATCAGCACCATCCAGAGTGGGCCGACGGCGACGATCAGCGCCGCCGCGCCTGACGTCACACGCTGCTCGGCCCACGAGACGCCGCCGACACCGAACACCAGCATCGCCGTCCCGACCATCGCCGCCACGGCCCAGTGAGAGCGAGCAGGGCGCGGCGCACCGCGCAGGCGCGTCCAGCCGTACAGTAGGAGCCCGGCCGCCAGGAAGCGAAACCCGGTCATCAGGAACGGCGGCAGGGTCTCGATGGCGAAGCGGATGGCGAGGTAGGTCGACCCCCAGATCAGATAGATCGCAGCGAAGGCCGTGAACAGGCCCAAGCGGGTGGGCTCGGTGGCAGCCGCTGCGCTCCCCGGAGCCGCCGTGGACCCAGAGTAGTCTCTCTCTTGCATGGCGATAGCTTTACGCCCGCAAGTAGGGTCACGGGGAGGGGAAAGCAAGGGTGTGACTAGAAGAGGCGATCTCGGCTCACCAGTGGCGCGCCGCCGCCGCCGCCGGTCCAGCGCGCGCAAGAGCAGGCCTCGCAGGTCGGGGGGGTCATGGAGCGGGCCTGGACCGCTTTCACCAGCGTCGGTGCTCTCGAGAAGCTCGCCATCTTCGTTATCGTCTGGCTCGCCCTCTACGGCCTGTCACGCCTGGTCCGTCGCGCGATCGACGCCCACATAGAGGACATAACCCAGCGACATCAGCTGCGGAAGGTAGTCACCTACGGGTTCTGGGTCGCGCTGGTCGGCGCGGGCGTCATCCTGTTCGCCGAGCGCCTGGCGCTGGCGGACGTCGGCACGATCCTCGGCCTCATCGCCGCCGCCGTCACCATCGCCCTCGCCGATGTCGTGCGCAGCCTGGCCGGCTGGATCTACGTCAATTCGCGTCGCGGCGTCGAGATCGGCAGCCGCATCCAGGTCGACAACGTAATCGGCGACGTCATCGACATCGGCATGCTCAAAACGACGCTGCTCGAAGTGGGCGAGCCGATGGTCTACGCGATGCAGTCCACCGGCCGCATCGTCACGGTGCCGAACAGTGTCTTCCTGAACAAGAACGTCGTCTCGTCGGCGACGGTGAACCCGCTGGTCTGGCAGGAGACCCAGGTGCTGGTCACGTTCGAGAGCGACTGGAAGCGGGCCCGCGAGATCATCCAGGAGGTGGCGACGGAGCTGTATGAGGAGATAGTGCCCGACCTCAGAGCCGGCTTCCGCAAGCTCGAGAGCGAATATGCGTTCCGGCTCGGCTCCACCGCGCCGATCGTCTACACCAAGATCGCCGACTCGGGTGTGATGCTGACCCTGCGTAACCTGACGCTGGTGAGGAAGCGCCGCTCGACGACCGACCGCATGTCCACCGGGATCCTCGACCGCTTCGCCGAAGAGCCGACCATCGAGTTCGCCTATCCCACGTATCGGGCGTTCAGGCTGGGCGAGGGAGGGGAAACGCTTCCGCCGCCGCCGGGGAGATAACGGGCTGGGGTTACCGCATTTCCATATCCAATAACCGACATTCCATATCCAACAATGGGTCTGGCTCAACCGACGCGACGCCTCATGGCGCCGCCGGGTTTTACTACCCCCGGACAAGGCCGGTAGTTAGCCTATACCGCCTCGAGGCAGTCGCTTTGCCCGTGCCGGTTCCTTTCGTTTGGGGTTCGCGCCTAGGGCACACACTGAGAATCGACGAACTACGCCGTCCCTGCCAAGCTAGGGACCCGATTCCGTAACTGCAAGGATTTCGGAGCGTTGCACCTCCGGCTCGGGCGCGGCTACCCGGCCGGCGCGCCGTAATCCGCAGGCGCCTTGACGCGGCCGTCACCGGCCAAATATTGTGACGCGCCGACTATTAGAAGCCCGACCACGTTTTCTTACATTCGGAGGAGTCATGGCTGAGTCAAAGGTCCCCGATAACCTGCTCTATACCGAGGAGCATGAGTACGTGATGAAGGTCGGCGACGACGAGATCGTCGTCGGTATCACGGACTGGGCCCAGGGCGAGCTGAGCGACGTCGTGTTCGTAGAGCTCCCCGAGGTGGGCAGCTCGTTTGCCAGGATGGAGGCGTTCGGGACGATCGAGGCGGTCAAGGCCGTCTCCGAGCTCTACACGCCGGCGGGCGGCGAGGTCGTGGCCGTGAACGAGGCGCTGGGCGACGATCCGGCCCTGGTCAACCGCGACCCGTACGGCGACGGCTGGATGGTCCGACTGCGGGTAAACGACCCAACGGAGCTGGACAGCCTTCTATCGCCGGACAAGTACATGAGCTTGACCTCCGACTAGCTCAGCCGGGGCATCTGCCAACATCGACGAGATAGTGACCAGATCATGAGCTTTATCCCGCATTCGGAAGCAGACCGTAAGGAGATGCTTCGCGCCATCGGCGCATCCTCCGAGGATGAACTGTTCGCCGACATACCGGAGAACCTTCGCCTCAAGGCGCAGCTCGACCTGCCGCCCGCGCTCTCGGAATGGGAGGCGGTGAGGGCCCTGCAGGAACTCGCGGCGGACAGCCGGCAGCTGATCTGTTTCGCCGGCGCCGGTTACTATGACCACCACGTACCCGCCGTGGTCGACCATCTGATTCGGCGCAGCGAGTTCTACACGGCGTACACGCCATATCAGGCGGAGGTGAGCCAGGGGACGCTGCAGTCGATCTACGAGTTCCAGAGCATGGTCTGCGAGCTCACGGGCCTCGACGTCGCCAACGCGTCGATGTACGACGGCGCCTCGGCGATGGCCGAGGCCGCCATGATGGCCCGGTCGATTCAGAAGAAGCGCGACAAGATCGTTCTCTCGATCGCAGCGAACCCGCACTACAGGCAAGTGCTCGATACATACAACCTCGGCCTGCAGATGCCGGTGGAGATCGCGCCGCGCACAGCATCCGGCGTGACCGACCTGGACGCACTCGAGAAGCTCGTGGACGACGGGACCGCGGCCGTCATCGTACAGAGCCCGAACTTCTACGGCCTTATAGAGGACTTCGAGGCAGCGGCCGGGATCGCCCACGACGCCGGCGCCCTGCTTATCGCCGTGGTCGACCCGATCTCGCTGGCGATCCTCAAGAGCCCAGGCGAAGGCGGCGCCGACATCGCCGTGGCGGAGGGCCAGCCGCTGGGGATCCCGCTGAGCTACGGGGGGCCGGTGCTCGGTCTGTTCGCGGCGCGCCAGAAGCACATCCGTCAGATGCCGGGCCGTATCGTCGGCGTGACCGAGGATGTGGATGGCAAGCGCGGCTTCGTCCTCACCCTGCAGACGCGGGAGCAGCACATCCGGCGCGAGAAGGCGACGAGCAACATCTGCACGAACCAAGGGCTCTGCGCGCTGGCAGCCACGATTTATCTTTCGACGGTCGGCCGCGACGGGTTGCGCCAGGTCGCCGAGGCCAGCACCCAGATCGCTCACTACGCATACGACCGAATAGTCGGAGAGACCGGACTCGAGCCCATGTTCCCGGATTCGGCTTTCTTCCGCGAGTTCGCCTTGAAGACCAAGGGACCGGCCCGGGCACTGATCCGGCGCGCCGCTGAACGCGGCGTACTGGCCGGTGTCGCGCTCTCCCGCTTCCCTAATATCGATGTAGACGACGGCCTGCTGATCGCTTTCACCGAGAAACGGTCGAAGGACGACGTGGAGCTACTGCTGGAAGTATTGAAGGAGGCGTAACATGCCGAAGCTCACATTTCACGGTCATTCCTGCTTCACGCTCGTGGCCAACGACGGAACGGTCTTGCTGATCGACCCCTTTCTTTCGGGCAACCCGATGGCCGACATCGGACCGGACGCTGTGGGGAAGTGCGACTACATGCTTTTCACCCACGGTCACGGCGATCACATCGGCGATGGCTTCGAGATAGCGAAGAACACCGGCGCCCTGGTCATCTCGACCTTCGAGATCGTCGCCTTCGCCCAGCAGGTGAAGGGGATCGAGAATGCGCACCCGCTGCACATCGGCGGCGGCTATCATTTCCCCGTCGGGTACATCAAGATGACGCCCGCCCTACACGGCGGCGCTGTTGAAGGCGACGAGTCGGGCTGTTACACCACCGTGCCCGGCGGCTTCCTGATCACGCTGAACGACTGCACCGTCTACCACGCCGGCGACACCGCCCTCATCACCGACATGGAACTGCTGAAGGGTAAGGTGGACGTCGCCTGCCTGCCCATCGGCGACAACTTCACGATGGGACCGGAGGACGCGGTGCGGGCGGTGGAGATGATCGAGCCCAAGGCTGTCATCCCGATGCACTACAACACGTTCGACGTGATCAAGCAGGACCCGGTCGCGTTTGCAAAACAGGTCGGCTCGCGGGCTGGGGTTGTCATTCTGGAGCCGGGACAGAGTCATGCTTTCTGATTCCGGTGACCGGTAACCGGTGACCAGTGGCCGGTGGGCTCGGGAGAAGGCAGGCCCCGACCACCGGCTACCGGCTAC
>JBDHHM010000256.1:0-3522 GCA_039589355.1 Gemmatimonadota bacterium
GAGCGCCGACTTGTATACCGCGTAGTAGAAGACGGTCCCCTTCATCGCCTTCGAGCTCTTGCGCTGCGTGCGGTTCATCATCTGCAGCTCGAGGTCCCGCACATCGAAGTCGAGTCCTTCGCCGAGAGCCGGCCAGCGCCCATTCGACAGCCTGCCCGGCCCCTGGTCGACGCCGTCGACATAGAGGCGAACTCGACGTTCGGGGACGGGGTCATCGGAATCATAGGCGACATGGAAGACTCGGCGAACGTCGTCGTCGAGATCGAGGGGCCAGCGTACATCGATGCCCGACTGGGTGCGCGTCCGGAACTGCATCGACGGGTGGCCGTTGGAGCCGGTCTGGAACATGGCGACGCGCCGCGCTCGCTTGTCGTCCGTTTGGAAGCCGGCGATACGCTGCACGTCCGTTTGGAAGCCGGCGATACGCTGCACGTAGGGCGGGTCCACCCAGGAGGCGACGACCACGAACGTCGCCCTCGTCGCGTCGTCAAGCGCTGCCTGGTACTTCGAGCCGGCGACGTCACCGGCCACGAGGCCGCGGTGCCGGAAGCGCCTCGAACGGAGCCCGCGATGGCCGTCCCGAACGGTCCATTCCAGAGCCGGACCGGAACCAGTAGCGACCGAGCAAATGCTGCAGGATGGCGGGCTCTGCTGTGAGCCCCGAGATTCGCTCGACCGACGGGCCGAACGGCCCGATCCGGGTGAGCTCGCCGGTGGTGGGGTCGATGATCGCAAGCTCGTTCTCCCAGCCGGTCGACGCGTAGAGCGTGCCGTCGGGAGCGAACGCCAGGTCCGAGATCGCCACCTCCACCTCCGGGTCCCCGGCGGCGTCGGTCAGGTACACGGTCGACGTGATGTCGCCGGTCATCGGGTCGATCGTGTTGATCTGGCCGGTCTCCAGGCTGCCACCGCGAGAGATCCACACCGTGCCGCCGGCGTCGACGGCCAGCCCGGCGATGTGGGCCCGGCGACCCTTCCAGTCGCCGAAGCCGACCGGCGTCGGGTGATACTCGAGGACCGTCGCGGTCTTCCTGTCGACCCTCATGATCTTGCCCTGGAGCTCCCCGCCAAACCAGCCGCCGACGTACAGGGTCCCGTCGGATGAAAAGGCGAGGGCGTCGGCGCCGCCGGGACAGTCGGGGCCCGGTGTGAAATCGAGACCCTGACCCCGTAAAACACCGACCTCACTACCGGCGCCCGTCGCCGGATCGATCGTGATGAGGATGGCGCCGTGACAGGCACTGCCCTTGATGCCGTAGAGTCGCCCGCTAAACGGGTCGAAGTCGAGGGCGCTGATCCGCTCGCTGCCCACGGTCAATCCGCTGGGTCCGACCAAGGTCGCCGTGCCGTCGACGTGCTCGATGCGAAACAAGCTGGCCGGATTGACCGTCCAGAACGAGGATGAACCGAAGAGGATGGTCCGCGCCTCGCTCGAAGAACCGGGCGGCGGACCCGGGCCCGGATCCAGCACCCCGGTCTCCACGACTACGCGCCGCACCACCCGGCTGCTCCAGCGAACCGTGCCGCGGTCTTCCAGCTGCAACGGTTCGTCGGGCCGGCAGTCGGAGCGATTGTAGAAGGTGCCGTCGAGAAAGATCGCGCCGTAGACGTCGCTGTCGTCCTCGATCTCGATGCAGCCCCTGCCGAGGATGATCCCGGCCAATACCAGCCCGTCGCCCTCGAGCTCGAGCTCGCCGCCGGCGCCGGCGGCGTCGAAGTCCATGATGAAGAGGCCCTGGATGTAACCGTCACCTTTGATCTCGAGCTCGCCGCGCACCAGCACGATAGGGAAGTGATCGTAGCAGGGGTCGCTGGGATCGTTAGAGCCGAAGTTGAGCGGGTGGCTCGTGTCGCAGCTGCCGTCCGCGTTCTTGTGCGGGCCGTAGCGGTTTCGCCGGCTCGGCCGGCCCGGCCGTATCGTCAGGTCGTCCCCGAACTCACCGATCGTCTGCGTCGCCAGCCCCTTCACGTCGTCCCAGGTGAGCGGACCGAACTGCTGGAAGGTCAGGTCGTCGATCGTCCCGTCTTCAACGACCGGCGGGTGGCCCAGGACTACGGCGTCGTCCTCGACCTCCAGCTCCGAGCGGTCCTGAATGACTATCCCCGGCCGGCCTTCCGTGACGCAGCCGTCGCACTCCCAGCCCGGCGGCAGCGCATCGTTTCCGTCGACGAGCGCGTGGTCCTCGAGCGACGTCATCCCACGCACCGTGATCGCCGCCCGAATCGCATCGACCAGCGTGCCCAAATCGCCCACCGCATCGCCTTGGAGGCGCAGGTCGCCCGGGGCCGTCGGCCCCTCCGGTTCGTGGCACGCCAGTGCCAGGAGCAGCGGGATCAGGGCGAGTTTCTTCGCGCTGGCCATCGCGTATCCCCTCGGTTGGCTCGGCCCTCGCAACTACCTCTGACGGGACGGGGAATCTGCCGAAAGGGCCTTCCCGGCGGGAACGATCTGAGCGCCGTCAGCCGTTCGTATGCAAATCGGCCGCCCAGCGACGGTCGTCGGCGTTCCTAAGTTTGGCGAGAATGCAATCAAGCTAGGGCGCGACGGGGCCCCCAGCAAGCTCGCCCCCTCGCGGGGGCTGCCTTGCGATCCAAGCCGCGCCCCCCTATCCATGGCGCTGGAACTCGAGCCGGAGGTTGGTAGCCGGAATGGGATTGGACACCACACTCAACCTGATCACGACGATCACCGTCATCGCCGGTGTGACCTTCGCCGTCTTCGAGGTGCTGCACATGGGCGCACGGCGGCGCCAGAATGCGGCGTTCGCCCTCGTGCAATCGTACGAGACCCCGGAGTTCGCGAAGGCGATCGTCATAGTCCCGACCATCCCCGACGGGCTCTCGCGCCGCCAACTGGAGGAGCACCTGGCGGACGACGTCGACGGCGTTTACCTCATGATGACCACCTGGGAGAGCCTCGGCATCCTCGTCTACCGGCGCGAGATCGACATCGAGCTGGTCGAGGACTTCTTCAGCGGCCCGATCACCGTCTCCTGGCGCAAGTTCCGGCCGCTGATCGAAGAGATGCGTACCAAGCTCGACCGTGAGACCTACTTCGAGTGGTTCCAGTGGCTGGCGGAGCGGATCGACGAGCGCGAGTCCTCGCTCCCCGCCATACCCGCACAAATCGAACACCGCGCGTGGAAGCCCTGAGGCGGTTCCGTAACGGGGCCCTGATCGCGCTGGCACTCGCACCCGTGACGGCGTGCGGGCCCAGAGCGTTCCCCGACACTTCTCCGCCTCCGGAAATGCCGGGCGCCGAAGCCGTGGTGTACCTGATCGGTGATGCCGGACTCGCGACCCCGACGACGCCGATCATCGTCCACCCGTGATGCCGAGGTCGCCGTCGCCTTCCTGGGCGACAACATCTACGAGAGGGGGCTCCACGAGCCCGAACACCCCGACCGGGCGAAGGACATCGCGTATCTCGAAGCTCAGATCGACGTGCTGAGAGGTGTCGACGCGAAGGGGATCTTCATCCCGGGGAATCACGACTGGGGTTACGACGGCGAGCGCGGGCTC
>JBDHHM010000257.1:0-7494 GCA_039589355.1 Gemmatimonadota bacterium
CACCTCAGCGTTCCGTTTCGAGGTTCAACGTCCAGAGTTGCACGTACGAGCAGTCCCGCTCGAAGTTCGATGTGGGATGTTCGATGTTCAGGCGCCCCACGACCCGGCCCAGGGTCCCCGGAACTTTCGAACCCAACCGGGGAACGCTTTTTGCGCTTTACGGCCTATCATCTCTGCCGCCGGGACCCCGAGGGCGCCGTCCTGGGACATAGTAGGACAGGGTGGCCCGTCGGCTGGAGCCATGGTCAGCTTGCGGATCGGCCGCCGGCCTACCGGCCGAAGCTGTTATCAATAGGAGAACATGATGTGGTCTCTGAAGACAGATCCGCGAACGGGTGGGGAGTACTTGGCGGTCCACCATACCGGCCGACCGGTCCTGCTCAACCCATTCACCAACAAGGGCACAGGGTTCGCGGCCGAGGAACGGAAATCGCTGGGCATCGAAGGGCTCGTCCCGCCTGCTGTCTTCACGATCGAGGAGCAGCTCAACCGCGTATACGAGAGCTACGAGGCCAAGAGCACGGACCTCGAGCGCTTCATTTATTTGGCCAGCCTGCAGGACCGGAACGAGACCCTCTTCTTCCGGCTGATCCACGAGCACATCGACGAGATGATGCCCATCGTGTACACGCCGGTCGTAGGGGAGGCCTGCCAGAGCTTCTCGCTTATCTGGCGGCGGGCCCGCGGGCTGTACATCAACTACGAGCAACGAAACGAGATCGAGTCGGTCCTGGCGAACCACCCGCGGCCGCCGGCTGTGATCGTGGTGACTGACGGTGAGCGGATCCTGGGGCTGGGTGACCTGGGCGCCGGCGGAATGGGGATCCCCATCGGGAAGCTATGTCTCTACACGCTCTGCGCGGGCATTCCTCCACACCTCACCCTGCCGATCATGCTGGATGTCGGCACGGACAACGAGGACCGGCTGAACGATCCGCTCTACGTAGGCCTCCGCCAGAAGCGTATCCGCGGCAAGGACTACCAGGATTTCGTCGACAAGTTCGTGGAGGCTGTCCGGAACGTATATCCGGACGCGCTGCTGCAGTGGGAGGACTTCCTCAAGGGCAACGCGATTTTCCAGCTCAACCGATTCCGCGACGAGTTTTGCACCTTCAACGACGATATCCAGGGGACAGCCGGCGTCGTCGTGGCCGGCGTCTTCTGCGGCCTGCGCATCACCGGCCAGGCGATGAAGGACCAGCGGATTCTGTTCGCCGGTGCGGGGGCGTCGGCCCAGGGGATCTCCGACCTACTGGTCTCGGCCATACTGGAAGAGGGCGTGACCCTGGAGGAGGCGCGCAGCCGAATCTGGACGGTGGACAGCCGGGGACTGGTCACCAAGGACCGCGCGGGCCTGGAGGACTTCAAGGCGACCTATGCCCGGGATGTGGAAGAGCTCGAGGGGTACGAGTGTGAGGACCGGTCCCGGGTCACGCTCGAGGAGACGGTGTTGGGCGCGAAGCCGACGATCCTAATCGGGACGTCGGGTACCCCAGGCATGTTCACCGAGCCGGTTGTTAGGGCGATGGCCGAGCTCAACGAGCGGCCCATGGTCTTCCCGCTGTCCAATCCGACCAGCAAGAGCGAGTGCACCGCCGAGCAGGCCATCCAGTGGTCCGACGGAAGAGCGATCGTGGCAACGGGAAGCCCCTTCGACCCGGTGGAGTACAACGGGGCGCGCCATCGCATCGGCCAGGGCAACAACGCCTTCATCTTCCCGGGTGTCGGTCTTGGTGTTTGGGTCGGGAGGGCACAGCGAGTAACGGACGGGATGTTCCTGGCGGCCGCCAAGGCGTTGGCCGATAAGATTACGGAGGCGGACCTGGCCGAGGTGGCTATCTACCCGCAACTGACGCGGATCCGTGAATGCTCGCACGCCGTGGCCTGCGCCGTCGTCAGGCGCGCCGTCGAGGAGGGTCACGCGGAGGAGGCGGCCCTCGAGGATCTCGAGGCGCGCATCGAAAAGGCGATGTGGTTCCCGAAGTACCGCCCGATCCGCTACGAGCCGCCGCTCTGGTAGAAGGGGGACAGTCTCGTGCTCGACCTTTTCGACGGGAATTCCCGACAACCAGGGCACCCCCGCCCCGAAGACTGTATCTTGAAAGGGTGTTCCGCGCCGCGTGAACGGAGGTTTCATCGCCATGGCTATGATGATCACCGATGAATGCATCGATTGCGGGGCCTGCTTGCCTGTGTGCCCGAACGACGCGGTGAACGAGGGTCACGCCACAGACGTTCCCGTATACTGGATCGACGTGGAGAAGTGCACCGAGTGCGCGGGCGCGCACGACACCCCTCAGTGTATAGAAGTGTGCCCCGTGGATTGCATCGAGCCGAACCCCGACTACCAGGAGACCCAGGAGAAGCTGCTGGAGAAGTACAAGAGGCTAAACTAAACGAAGCGGCGCTCCCATCCTATGACGGTCATCCGCGATCCCATCTGGCAGAACATCTGGATCGAGCGCTCGGCGCTCCGCCTGATCGACACGGCGGCGTTCCAGCGTCTGCGCCGGGTAAAGCAGCTGGGGCTGGCCTACCTGGTATACCCCGGCGCCATCCACACCCGCTTCGACCACGCCCTGGGTGTCTACCACCTGACCGGTCGAGCGCTCGGGCTACTGGAGGAGTCCAGCCAGCTCGAAGGTATCTCGGACCATGACCGCTCGATCCTGCGCCTGGCCGGGCTGCTCCACGACATCGGCCACTACCCATTCAGTCACACCCTCGAGGAGCTGGAGACGGGCCTGGTCCCGGAGGACCACGAGCACCTGGCGGGTCAGTTCCTCGCCGACCCCGAGGTGTCAGCGGCGCTGGAGCCGCTGGACCCCGAGGCAGCCGAGGCCATCCACGCCCTGATCCTCGGCCGGTCTGAGAGCCCCCTGCAGGGGCTAGTCTCGAGTACTTGACGCGCGACGCCACATTCTGCGGTGTCCCCTATGGCGAGATCGATGTCGACCGACTGCTCAATTCGTTGCGCCTGCTGAACGATCCAGAGAGCGGGCGTCTCGAGGTCGGCGTCGCCGTCCAGGGGGTATCCGCCCTCGAGTCGCTCCTCTTCGCAAAGTACCAGATGTTCCGGAACGTCTACTGGCACCACGCGGTCCGGGCGGCCTCCGTGGTATTCAACCGGCTGATCCGCGAGGCGCTGACCGGTGGCTGGGCGACGCGAGACCACATCGTAGGGACAGGTGACGAGGAGCTGCTCAACGTGCTCGAGGGGCTGGCGGCCGCCAGCGATACCGATAGTGCGCGGCGCGCTCGGGAGCGACTGATCCCGGCGATCAGGCACCGCCGGCTACCGAAGCGCGCCGTCGAGTGGCGGGGCGACGCATTAACGGACACACTGACGCGGCTGGAGCGCGAGGTGGCGCCCTGGTTCCACGGACGGCCCGAGCTCAGAGCAGCCCTAGAAGACCATCTGGCGCAGGAGCTAGGGCTCGAGCGCGGCGACCTATTCATCGACTACCCGGCCAAGTCCCGTCTGCTGGAGTTGGACATTCTTATGCTCGGCCGCGACGGCGGCGTTCAGCGCCTCACGCCCGCGGGTCGTGCCGGACTGATCGACCTGCCGCGCCTGGGCCGCGACCTGTATCACGCAGCGCGCGTCATGCGCGTGTTCACCTGGCCGCGGACCGAGCTGAAGGAACCCGAGCGTGTCCTAGAGCTCGTCACGGCGCCGGAAGAGACTATCCTGTCGCTTGTAGGGAGTTGATCAGCTGCCGGGAGGGCGTCTGCCTGGCCGGCCAGGGACTTCGCGGCCGACCGGTGTGTGACACCGGCCCTACTCGGTGATCTTGATGATGACGGCTGTGATGTTGTCCATGCCGCCGGCCTCATTGGCGGCGTCGATCAGCTCGTCGGCGGCCTTCTGCACATCTTCGGTGGCCTTGGAGAGGATCTCCTGGATCTCATCGTCGGGCAGCATCCCGCTCAGCCCGTCCGAGCAGAGTAGGAAGACGTCGCCCTCCTTCACCGAGTCGCCGTAGGTATCGACCTCGACGCTCAGCTCGGTACCCAGTGCCCGGGTCAGGATGTGGGAAAGCGGGTGATCGCGGGCTTGTTCCGGTGTCAGGGCGCCCCGATCCACCTGCTGCTGTACGACGGTGTGGTCACGGGTGATCTGGCTCAGCGTTCCATCGCGCAGCAGATAGCCACGGCTGTCGCCCACCTGGTCGAACAGGTACCCTTTGTCGGGCACCAGGGCGAGCAGCGTCAAAGTGGTCCCCATGCCCCGCTTCTCGGGCTCGTTGTCGGCGCGCTCGAGGATCGCCCGGTTGGCCTCCTCGATGAGCTCGAGCACTCGGTTCTCCAGCTCGGCGCCCTCGAGTCCCTCTTCAAGGGCCTGGCTGACGCCCGGGCCGACCGTCTCGGTCACGATCTGGCTGGCAACCTCGCCAGCGACATGACCGCCCATTCCGTCGGCCACGATGAACACACCCCGCTCCTCGCTGGCGAAGAGCGCGTCCTCGTTGCCCTGCCGGACCTTGCCGATATCGCTTTTACCCGCGTATTCCCAACGCATTAGTCCTCCACTACGTGCATCCTCCAAGGGCTGACAAACTAGCCACTTAGGCGCCGCCTTGTCCATGGCACCACGCTTCCCTTCAGGACTACCTGGAATGACGGGTCGGTCGGGACGGCCCATTTCCCGGGGCCACCGACCCGATGCGCGGGGGGGACTAGGACGACAGGGCCCTGCGGCGCTTCGCCGAGGCCCTGCGTAAGATTGGCTACACCCGGCATCCTCCGGGAATTCGGGAATTCGGGATTCGGGATTCGGATTCAGGGAGTTTGGGAAGGTGTAAAGGTGTATAGGAGTCCGTGGTATCCGTGGAGTCCGTGGTATCGGGGAAGCTGGAATGCTCTTGGAAGGCCGACGAAAACGCCTCGGAATTTGCCCGCCGCATCGACTCCCGGATTCCCAGATTCCACGGATGCCACGGATTCCACGGATACTATACTCCCCGTCCCCGGTTCCCGAAGTCGCAGGGTCCCGAATTCCCGAATTCACCCCCGCCGTCGCCCCCCTCCCGACCGCGTCGCGCCCCGGCTGCGCTGGTAGCTCTGCGTCCGCTGCGTCCCCCGCTGACGGTTCTGGGATTCGCGGCTCATGTTCCCACTGCGGTTCGGGGTGGTCGAACGAGTGGTCGGCTGCTGGCGTGTAGTAGGCTGCTGACGCGTTTGATCCTGCGCCTGGCCCTGGACGGCGGAGCGGTCTGCCTGTCGCCAGCCGTCGCTATCGCGCTGCTGCCAGCTCCCGTCCTGGTTGCGGCGATAGACGTCTCCATCACGGTCGGTGTAAAGGTTGTTCTCGCGCCCCGGCGCGGCCCTGTTCTGCCCTCCGGCCTGAGTCCGAGCAGCGTCCGGCCGTGCCCCGGCCTGAGTCCGCGCGCCACTCCTCTGCGACATCTGCGCTCGGGCGGTCGCCCGATCCACATTGCGCGAGGTGTTCGCCTGCCGGTTATAGATGTTCGGCTGGCGCTGGGCCGAACGGTAGCCGGCGCGATAGCCGGCCCGGTACCCCGAACCGTAGCCCCGGTGGTAGCCTCGGTGGTAACCGTGGCGATAGCCGGCCGGCCCCCAATAGCCGCGCGGGTGACCCCAGTAGGGCGGCCTGCTATAGAAGCCGAAGTGGAACGGCCCATAACTGAAGCCGAAGCCAAAGCTCCAGCCGTACCAGGGGTTGTAGTGCACGCGAAAACCGTAAGTCACCGGGCGCGGGTAGTAGTAATAGGGACTGATCCATGGATAGTAGTAGTAGCCCGTCCCGTAGACGACGGTCGTGTGGTACACATAGCTGCCGGTGTACCCGGGCGTATAGCCGGTGTAGACCGTCTCCGGCGTATAGTCGTAGATGAACACGTACCTCGTGCTGTACACAGGACTGTCCGGTGGGATGTCCTTGATCTCTGCCGGTATCTCCACCGCCACTGTGTACGTGCCGGAGGCGCTGTCCGACTCGTACCAGACCGCCTCGTAACAGGCGTAGTACTTCGAGTCCGCCCGAATCACCGAGTACTCCGTGTTGACCGCGTACTCCAAGCTCGTGCCCTCGATGGGCTCGAACTGCGGCTCGCCGTCGTACTCCACCTCGATCGTCGCATCGCGCGTGATCGCCGCGGTCTGCGGTATCTCGGTGTCCAGCACCGCGTCGATCGCCTCGTCGGTACCGGCCACGTAGGCCAGCACGCCACCCCGTGCCGATTCCGGCGGGATGCGGGCAAAATCCTCCGGCAGCGAGTCTGACGCCGTAAAGCTCCAGGGCCCCTCCAGGCTGCCGCTCGTGTACCAGCGGCCGGCTACGACTATGAAGTAACCCTGGCTCTCGATGTTCATGAACACGTCGCTCTCGGTATTCGCGACGTAGAGCAGATCGGTGCCGTCAATCGAGGCGAACTCCGGACGGCCGTCAAAGACGATCAGCTCCGTCGGCTCGGTGGCGACGATGATCCTCAGGTCCTCGATATCGAAGTCGATCTCCTCCGCCTCGGCCGCCGCCTCGGGATCAGGCTGCACCGTGTCGGGAGGGATCAGCGAGGCTACCCTGTCGGGCGTTCGCTGCGAGGGCGCCCACGGGCCCATGACGTCGGCGGCGCTGAACCAAACCTCGTCGCCGGCATACAGGTAGTAGGCCGCTCCCTCGGGATCGAAGGCTATGACGAAAGGTGTGTTCACCACCCTCTGGAGACCGGTGTCCTCTATTTCGTGTAGCACCGCCTCGCCATCCATGGTCACCAGGATGGAGGGCTCCTCGGCGAACAGAATCGTCGGCGGGTCCGTGGAGAGGTTCTCGGAGGCGAGCCGCTCCCTCTCCGCCAACTCCAGGCCGGTGAGTATTCGATCCAGCGAGACGACCATGTCCCAGGTGGAAACCTCGAACTCCAGGACCGCCGAGAACTCCGTCGCTTGCTCGTCGGTGATGTTCGGGAACCGCACCCTCGGGACGCTAACGCTGATGATGGTGACCAACCGGTTCTCGCGATCGGTCTCCACGAACGCCTCGAACCAAACAGCGCCGAAGATCGGTTCGCTCTTGCCCTCCGGAATAACGGAAACCGCCGATCGTCCGGTGAGGCGATCGCCTTCGAAGCTCTCCAACTGCGGTTGGTACATCACGACCAGATGACCGGCATGCATGAACTCGCGCGGCCAACCCAGCTCACCGTCGTCCTGGACGGCGTCAGTCGACATGGCGGTCGCCGTCGCGACGGCCATTACTATCTGCAAAAGAACGCTCATCACGCTTCGGCTCCTTGCACGGCATGCGCCGGCCCGAGGCCGGCAGCAGGGCCAGATTCTGATCCGAACAACCGCAATCGACGCAGGACGCTATCCCCCTGTCAAGCGGGGGCGGTGGGAATCGGGGATTCGGGGATTCGCGGATTCGGATTCAGGGAGTTTGGGAAGGTGTATAGGAATCCGTGGAATCCGTGGAGTCCGTGGTATCGGGGAGGCTGGGAACGCTTTGCGAAGGCCGAACCGCATCGATTCCCG
>JBDHHM010000258.1:0-5482 GCA_039589355.1 Gemmatimonadota bacterium
AGCAGGTCGAAGGCCGTCGTCACCGGGACTCGCCCGTTCCGCGTCTCCATGTAGCGGACGGGCACACCTCGACGCAGACGGGCGTCCGCAGCGAAATCGGAGAAGCAGACCTGGAGAGTCTCGTCCTTGCTGTCGAGGAGTGAGAGGACGGGGCAAATCTCCGAGTCGTCCACGCCGTCTCTTAGCGCGAGGTTCCACTTGCCGCCCTCCTCGTCCCAACGGAACCCCAGAGTCCCCTTCGGCAGTTTCGGTGCTCCACTCTCCTCGTCGAGCACGAGGAACTTGAAGTCCCCGTTCTCCTCGTTCGCGTAGCTCTCCAAGTCGCTGGCCCGAAGCAGACGCGACGGCTCCCACCCGTCAGTACCTTCCCGCAGCGTCACGAGGAACGGCGAATCGGAGTAGCGCTTGAGGTAGTCGGTGAAGTAGGGAACCTGTCGCTCGGCATGAAACTCCGTCAGGATCACGTGATTAGCCGCCATCCAGAAGGCACCGTCCTGGCCCGCGTGGGCCGGGATCCACCAGTCCGCATACCGTGAGACCTGGCTCAGATCGGGAGAGAAGACGACCAATTTGGTGCCGTTGTGCCGGGCCTCGGCCGCGTAGTGCACATCGGGTGTCCGGGTCATGTTCAGGTTAGACCCCATGACTACGATGTACTTAGCGTCGTACCAGCTGGCGCTCTCGGCTACGTCCGTCTGCTCTCCCCAAACCTCCGGGGAGGACGGCGGCAGATCACAGTACCAGTCGTAGAAGCTGAGGTTCACCGCGCCCATGAGCTGGAGGAAGCGCGAGCCGCCCGCGTAGCTGAGCATCGACATGGCCGGGATGGGAGAGAAGCCGATGACTCGATCGGGACCGTACTTCTTGGTCGTGTAGATGTTGGCGGCCGCCATGATCTCCAAGGCCTCGTCCCAGCTCGCGCGGCGGAATCCCCCCTTCCCCCGCGCCTGGTGGAACCGGGTTCGAGCCTCTTCATCCTCCACGATCGAGGTCCAGGCCTCGACGGGATCATCGTGAGCGCGCTTCGCCGCCCTCCAGAGGTCCATGAGCGCGCCGCGCAGGTAGGGGTACTTCACCCGAAGAGGACTGTAGAGGTACCATGAGTAAGACATCCCGCGCTGGCAGCCTCGCGGCTCCTCACGCGGCAGGCCTTCCTCGAGGGCGGGATAGTCCGTCGCCTGCATCTCCCAGGTCACGATCCCGTCCTTGACGAAGACCATCCAGCTACAGCCACCAGTGCAGTTGACACCGTGGCTGCTCCGAACCGCTTTGTCGTACTGCCAGCGATTGCGGTAGAACTCCTCCCAGAGGCGCGTCCGGGGATCGACAACGTCCTTGATCCAGCTCATGCGTGCTCTCCGATCAAAGGTTTCCGAACCCCGCGCAGGCGTCGCCGCCACAGCAAACCGGCCAGCGCTATGAGGACGGCCGTCCCTCCGATGCCTGCTGCGGGGAACGGAAACCGAAATTGGACGAGAGCCTCACTCTGTTCCACCTCAATGAGAAACGCGGAGAGATTCTCGACTTCCTCGGTTGTGAGCGGGCGATTGGCATACACGGCCTGCATCGCAGGATAAGGCGGAGTCTCTAGCAATGCCGGAAGGCCATCTCCGTAGAGGGCGGCTGCGGCTGTCAGATCCTTCGCCAACGTTCCTCCACCCAGCGGCCCGAGCCCCGCCACGTTATGGCAGGAGATGCACGCGGCGCCGTCCTCCTCCAAGCTGCGCCCGCCGGTGAACAGCTCGCGCCCAACCGCTGCATCACCCTCGGCGAGTTGGGTTCGCGATGTTGAGGTCGCCGTTGTCGTTGCTTCAATTCCGGCGAGGTAGTCGAGGATCGCCTCCGCTTGGGCCGCCGTGAGACCGAGGTTCGGCATCGGCACCTGATACTCTTCCAGCAGGCCGACGGCGACGGGGTCTCCCTCGGCGATCATTCGATCGGGACTCGTGATGTAGGCCACGAGCCACTCCCGCTCGCGGCGCTCGGTCACTCCCTGTAGGCCCGGACCGATGAGGCGATCCGTACCGGCGCTGTGACACGCGGCGCACTGTGCCTGGAAGAGAGTTCGCCCCTCACCAGTCGCCTGGGGAAACGACTCTGAGATTCCAAGCGAAGGGCCGGCAAGAGCCGCCAGCGAAAGGAACACCGCCGGCGTCGTGAGTGAGAAGGACATGTACGTTCTCCTCTCAAGCTGTGCGACGCGACACCTGCTCAACCGACCGGGGTCGCCGCCAGGTCCGCGAGCGTTGTCCCCTCCAGCAGCGCCCGCAATTGTGGCTTGATGCTCGCCCACCGGTCGTGCAACAGGCAGGGGTTCGTTCCGCCGCAGCGGCCACCCCAGAACAGGCAGCGGTCCAGGTAGCCCGATCCCTCAACGGCCTCGATGATCTCCAGCACGGTGACCGCCTCGGGCGCCATTGCCAGGGTATAGCCACGCCCCGCGCCCCGACGCCCTTGCACGATCCCGTGTCGTGCCAGTTTCTGAAAGATCTTGGCGAGGAAACTCTCAGGCAGATCATCAGCTCCGGCCAGCCCAGATAGGGGGACCGCTGTTCCTTGGGGCCGTCGGGCCAGGGCGGTCAGCCCGCGAATCGCGTACTCGGTCTCTCGCGTGAGTTGCATGGGGAACTGGCGACTTATCGGCGCGTCGCCTTCAGGTGACCAGCCGGCGGCGCATCTCGGCGATGTCCTCCGGGCCGACCCGACAGCAACCGCCGACCCCAGCCGCACCGAGCCGTGCCCATTCGCCCGCTGCCTCCCCCCAATCGAGAGATGTAGGGGCGCCCGCCCAATCCCTGTGCGCGACGTTGTACAGCTCCCCCGAGTTCGGATAGACGATGACCGGCTTGCTCGTTGCGCGCCGCGCTTCGGCGATCAGCGGCGAGATGAACTCCGGTGACGTGCAGTTGACCCCGACGGCTGCCACGTGGGGTTCGGCATCGCAGATCCGCGCCACATCGGCGAGCCGGCTGCCATCACACAGATGAGCCTCGTCGTGGCAGCTAAAGCTCAGCCAAGCCCACCTGCCGGGCGTTTCCCCGAGGAGTTGCAGTAGCACTCGGGCCTCACGTCCCGAAGGGATCGTCTCGCAGGCCAGCAGATCCGCCGGGCTGTCGGCGAGGATGTGCCAGCGACTGCGATGAAACGAGTACAAATCGGCATCGTCTATTCCGTAGCGGCCCGTGTACTCTGATCCATCGGCGAGAAACGCGCCGTACGGTCCCACGCTCGCTGCGATCAGCGGCCTGCGACGACCCAGGCGGTTGGCGGGCTCGCTCCAGAACAGGTCGCGCGCCTCGATCGCCAAGCGTACCGAATCGCGCAACAACTCGATTCCTTGCAATTCACTGAGCCCCCGTTTGTGGAAACCGGGGAGACTCGCCTGGTAACTCGAGGTGGTGATGCAATCGGCGCCGGCGATGAGAAAATCCAGATGCACCTGTCGAATCAACTCCGGCGCTTCCAACAGGATTCTGGCCGACCATAGTTCGTCGTCCAGATCGCAGCCAAGCGCCTCCAGCGCGGTGGCCAATCCGCCGTCCAGCACCATGATCCCTTGGCGCTCCACGAACTCAGCGATCGGATTCTTAGTCGAGGGTCCCACGTCGGATCCCAAGAAGGCGAGAGTTTCTCGATCTGCTAACCGGCGAACTCGACGATCTTCGCGACGATCTCGCGTGCGAAGTCCTTGTCCCACTCGACCAGATTCTTCCGGGCGGTGACCTCGATGCGGGTGCCGTCGCCTTGTTCCTCGAACTTCACCCGCACGTCGACGGCGCGCTCCTCCGACCTCCCTTCCAGTTCCCGCTTCGCGCCGCCGTTTTCGACCTTCATCGATGTCTCTTCAATCTCGAAGTGCTCGAATGCGCGTTCGGCGGCAGCGAACGTCGCATCGACCGATGCAGGGACGATCGACTCGACACCGCGACTCGTGTAGTAGATACCGGCGCCGGCCCCAGCGCCAGCGGCGGCCGCAACGCAACCCGAGACCACGACGGGCGCGAGGAACGCAAAACAGTTTCGTTTTAGGAAGCTGCTCAGCTGCATAGAGGATCTCCCGTAGGCCAGGTCAACCCTAGCGCGGTGGTGGCGGCGGTGCGTCCGGCCAGCGGCCCTCACGGAGCCTCCTCTGCAGGTCCCTGAACCGCGGGTCGGCGCGGACCGGATCCCACACCGGACCACTTCGTATAGAGAAGAGATTGGGGTCGCGGGCTTCCAAGGCGAGCGCTAGACGCTCGAATGCTGCGTCGTGGTCGCCGAGCGCGACGAGCGCGGTCGCGTAGTCCACCTGCGAGAACGGCTCGCCGCTCTCTTCGAGCTCTTCGTAGTAGTGGCGCTGCCATTCCCAATAGCCCAGTTCGCCCCGCTCCTCGACGGCGCGTTCCAGTTCCAACACCTGGCGCTGCAGCTCGGCAACCTCGACCTCGTCAACCTCCTTGTCGATCCGCACAGGCCGCTCGCGGCGAACCGCCGCAGCTGACTCATAGTCACCTTGAGCTGCGTAAACGTGCTCGAGAGCATCCCACGCAGCCGTTTCGAACGGATAGCGTTCCAAGACGCGCTCCAGGATCTGTGCGGCGGCATCAAATTCGCCCCCGGACGTCAACCGCCGGGCGGTCACGATCTGACGGGACGCAGTGAACGTCTCCGTCCTATCCGGTCGCCGAGTGACGGAAACGATCTCCATCTGACGGCCGATTTCGGTGTGCCTTGCCAGCCACTCACCGCTGGGGGCCCGCAGCGAATCGAGGCTAACCCTTACCTGCAGACCCCCCAACGAATCGGCCGCTTCGCCCAGGTGCATACTGACGCCTGCCAGCACCGCCAGTGCTTCCGAGGAGGCCGAGTCGAGGACGATCGCTCTTTGCGCAGCCTCGATAACCTCCGGCAATCCTTCAACGACGATCGTCGTGTCGCTCATCCCGAGCAGCAACTGCGAGCCGGCCAGGCCGGCGTACGCCGGCGCGTACGTCGAGTCGATTTCTACCGCTTCCTCGTAGAAACGGATCGCGGACTCGAATCCTTCGGTCGTGCCCTTCGACTGCTCGAATCGAGCTCGCAGGTAGGCCTCGTGCGCTTCGGGATTCACCGTCGTCAGCGAGGCGAAGCGCGTCTCCTCCTCGGGCGTGAGCTCGGCTCTTATCTCGCGAGCGATGGCCTGCGCCACGTCGCTCTGCAGCGCGATGATATCCTGAAGCTCGCGCTCGTAGCTGCTCGACCAGAGGTGGGTGTCGGTGGCGCCATGGATGAGCTGGACCGTGATTCTGACCCGGTCGCCGGCACGGAGTACCGAACCCTCGACGATGCCCTGGACACTCAATTCCTCGGCGATCTCCGGCATCGACATGGTAGTGCCGGCGTACCGCGCCGCCGTGGTCCGCGAGACGACACGCAGCGCCTCGATCCGGCTGAGCTCGTAGATCAGCGCCTCGTGCATGCCGGCGGCGAAGTACTCCTGCCCTCTCTCCTCGGAGAAGTCCTG
>JBDHHM010000259.1:0-3247 GCA_039589355.1 Gemmatimonadota bacterium
CCGGCCCTACTCGGCACCGCCGTGGTTTTCCTGATCGCGTTCGTCGTGTTGATCGTCTACGACAACGGACTCAAACGCCACCTCAACTGGTACTATGAGCTGGTCAAGATCAACAACGAGGGACGCAGCCGGCTCGCACGCGACTGGAAAGCGCTACCGAAACCGGACGACATTCCCTCCGATCCCGACCATCCGTTCGCCGACGACCTGGACCTCTTCGGCGACGCGTCGCTGTTCAGCCTGCTCGGGACCGTGGCCACGCCGCTGGGGCGCGATGTCTTGCGGCGCTGGCTCCTCGAGCCTGCGGGCCGCCAGACGATCCTCGAGCGTCAGGCGGCGGTAGCCGAGCTCGCGCCGCTCATCGACGTGAGAGAGGAGATCACGGCCACGGGCCGGACAATGCCGAGCGCCGGCGCCGCCGCGCTGGAGGGCTTTCTAACTTGGGCGGAGGGTGACCCATGGCTTCGACCCAGGCCGTATCTCACCTGGGCCGCTCGCCTGCTTCCGCTGGCGCCGCTCGTGCTCATCATCCTCAATGTCGCGGGGATCGTTTCTTGGCAGACCTGGGTCACGGCGCTGATCGTGAACATCGCCTTCACATTCACAGCCGGCACCGGTGTCCACCGCACCTTCAACCGGGCCTTCGCCCGGGAGAGCGCGTTCCAGGGCTACGCCCAACTGCTGGCGCTACTCACGGGTTCCACTTTCGAATCCCCTTCGCTTCGGCGCATCCAGTCGCAGTTGTCTCGGGAGAACACCAACGCACCTCGCCAGATGAAGAAGCTGCACCGCCTGCTCGCGCTGGCCGAGGTGCGCTACTCGATGACCTACATGCCGATCCAGGCGCTTACCCTGTGGGATTTCCATGTGCTCTGGCGCCTTGAGCGCTGGCAACTGACGTCCGGCCGTCACGCGCGCCGCTGGCTCGAGGCGCTGGCCGAGTTCGATGCGCTGGCCGCGTTGGGCGGTCTGTGCTACGAGAACCCCGACTGGGCGTTCCCGGAAATAACCGAGGTCCAGACTCCGACGCTCGAGGCGACCGGGCTGGGCCACCCACTGCTCGCCGACGGCGTGCGGGTCGTCAACGACGTGAATGTCGGGCCGCCCGGCAGCTTCCTGTTCGTCACCGGCTCCAACATGTCGGGTAAGAGCACGCTCTTGCGGGCGATCGGAACGAATACCGTGCTGGCGAGAGCCGGCGCCCCCGTTTGCGCCTCATCGATGCATCTGCCGCCGGTGATCCTCGAGACCAGTATGCGGGTACACGACTCGCTGCAGCAGGGGCTTTCCCACTTCATGGCCGAGCTCACGCGACTCAAAGGCGTCGTCGAAGCGGCGCGCCGCGTGCACCGCGATGGAAACGGCACGCTGCTCTACCTGCTCGACGACGTCCTTCAGGGCACCAACACGGCGGAGCGGCGGATCGCGGCCCGCAAGATCATCCACCACCTGCTGGCCGAGGGTGCGATCGGCGGCGTTACATCTCATGATCTAGCACTCGCCGACACCGAGGAACTGTCGCCCGCGTGTGATCCCGTGCACTTCAGCGAGCAAATCCAAGAGGGTCCCGATGGGCCCGGGATCTCATTCGACTACAAACTGCGCCCTGGGATCGCTACGTCGAAGAACGCCCTCAAGCTGCTGGAGATCGTCGGCCTCGACGAACCACTTGCCAAAGGCGAGCCGACCGAAGAATCATTGTAGCCTACTACCCGGTTTTCCGCTGGCCCGGAGGCACACGATGCTCGCATTGATCGACCCGCTACTGATACCGATAACCGCCATCACCTTCGCCGTCGGAGTTCCCGCGATCGCACTGGCGACGCATCTCGTCCTCCGCCCGATGGTCCGCGATATCACCAAGGCGATCAGCGCGGGCAAGACACAGGCGAACGACGACGTGGAGCGACGTCTTGCCAGGCTCGAGGACGCCTACGATCGCCTCGACCAGAACGTCACACGACTGGTAGAGGCGGAGGAGTTTCGGCGCCAGCTCGAGAGAGGGAAAGAGGGAGGTCATGGCGATCGACCTTAGCCACGGCCGCCCGGCGCCGACCGATCTGGGAATCCACCCGCTGATCAGCCATCGCTGGAGCCCGCGCGCGATCTCCAGCGAGCCGGTGGAGCTCGACAAGCTGAAGCTCATCCTCGAAGCAGCGCGCTGGGCGCCGTCTTCCTCGAACGAACAGCCCTGGCGATTCCTCGTCGCCACGACCGAGGAGCCGGAATGGCTCGCCCGACTGCAGGGCTACCTGGCGGAGGGTAACGCCTGGGCGAAGACCGCGCCGGTCCTCATCGCCTCCGCCTTTCGCACGACATTCTCCCGCAACAACCGGCCCAACGTCTCCGCGCCCCGCGATCTGGGCGCGGCGGAGGAGAATCTTTTCCTTCAGGCCTTCGCCGCCGGGCTCGTGATGCACCAGATGGGCGGCTTCGATCGCGATCGGCTCAAGCAGGAGCTGCTACCCGAGGGGTTCGAGTCGGGCACGATGATCGCCATCGGCTATCCGGGCGACCCGGAAGAACTGCCCGAGAAACTGAGAGAGCGGGAGCATCAGCCGCGTACGCGGAAGCTGTTGAGCGAAGTCGTGTTCGGTCCAGACTGGGGCGAGCCGGCGTCGTTCGTCTGACCGCGCGGCCGCGTTCCTTGCATGGCGCGGCGTAATCCACGTACGTTTCCCGCTCATACGCAATCGCAGCCCAATACAACCAACAGGCTGAACGCCCAGGGGAGGACGTATGCGTAAGCTGGCCCACTACCTAGTTCCACTAGCACTGGCAGGGCTTATCGCGGGTTGTGCGGCGGAGGAAGGGAGGATCGAGGCCCGTCAGGTCACCCAGTACACGATCGAGGATTTCCTCGGCACCACCAGCATCTTCGGATCATCGTTCATCTTCGGATCATCGTTCTCGCCGGACAAGGCAAGGATCCTGGTGAGCAGCGATGAGACCGGCGTCTACAACGCGTTCGCGGTACCCGTCGACGGAAGCGAGCCGATCCAGCTGACCGAATCGACGGCCGACGCGGTCATGGCCTACTCCTATTTCCCAGAGGATGAGCGGTTCATCTACGGGAGCGACCAGGCCGGCAACGAGCTCACTCACGTCTATGTGCGCGAGCTCGACGGATCGAGCACCGACCTGACGCCGGGTGAAGATCTGAAAGCCAGCTTCCTCGGCTGGGCCCAGGACGACCGTTCGTTCTTCGTCAGCACGAACGAGCGCGACAACCGCTTCTTCGACATCT
>JBDHHM010000260.1:0-4239 GCA_039589355.1 Gemmatimonadota bacterium
GACAAGGGCCACGCCGTTCGCATGTGGAGCTACGAAGAGTCGGTGACGGCCCAGATCCGGGAGGAGCGCGAGAACCGCGACTACCTGCCGGGCGTCAAGCTGCCTCCCACCGTCGAGGTCTCGATGGACCACGGCGAGGCGCTGGACGGAGCAGAGATGGTCATCGCGGTCGTGCCGTCCCACGCCTTCCGCGGCGTGATCGCCGCAGCCGCGCCTCACGTCCCGGGGGACGCCATCGTCCTATCGGCCACGAAGGGGATCGAGGTCGCCACGCTCGAGCGGCCCAGCGAGATACTCGAGGAGCTGTTACCAGAGCACGCTCGGCCGGCCGTGCTGTCGGGCCCGACGTTCGCACGGGAGGTCGGGGAAGGAGATCCGACGGCACTCGTCGTCGCCTCGAGCGACGTCGAGGTCGCCCGCGAGGGACAGCATTACCTGAACACCGACCGTTTCCGCGTCTACACGAACGAGGACATCCTGGGGGTCGAGCTGGCAGGGGCGCTCAAGAATGTGATCGCGCTGGGAGCCGGGATCGCCGCCGGGCTCGGATATCGAGCGGCGCTCATCACCCGTGGCCTGGCCGAGATGACGCGCCTGGGCCTCGCCGTGGGCGCGCAGGCCGCGACTTTCGCGGGCCTGGCAGGGCTGGGCGACCTCGTTCTCACATGCAGTTCGGAGCTGAGCCGAAATCGAACGGTCGGAGTGCGCCTCGGCAGGAGTGCGCCTCGGCAGGGGCGAGACGTTGGAGGAGATCCTCGCCAGCATGAAGATGGTGGCCGAGGGCGTTAAGACGACGAAAGCAGCCCGCCAGCTGGCGCGCAATTACAGCGTGGAGATGCCCATCGTGGAAGAGGTCCACAACATCCTGTTCCAGGGCAAGTCTCCCGAGCGCGCCACGGCGGACCTCATGTTGCGTGAGCCCAAACCCGAAGTCTGGGGGGGCAGGGGGGGCAGCGATGCGACGTGAACGTATTGCACGGCGCGAGTACTTCTCGATCGGAGAAGTCTGCGAGATGGCAGGTCTCAAACCACACGTGCTCCGCTACTGGGAGACCCAGTTCAAGGAGCTCAGCCCTTCGAAGAACCGCGCCGGCAACCGGGTCTATCGCGCGCGCGAGATCAAGCTCATCGAGCTGGTCAAGCACCTGCTGTACGAGGAGAAGTACACGATCGACGGCGCGCGGCGCAGGCTAGAGAAACTACGCGAAGAAGGCGAGCTGGACGAGGTCGCCGGCCAGGCCCTCGACCGGCAGGCCCTTCGACGAGTACGCGACTCGACCAGTCCCGCCCAGGTTGAGCGGAACAGCCGGCGTGCCATCCAGATATCGAGAGACCAGCTCGCACGAGGAGCTGCGGCGCCGTCTGGTCGAGCAGCTCCGAGGTGCCGGGATCAGAGATCTCGCGGTGCTGCATGCGTTCGATCAGGTGCCGCGCCACCTGTTCGTGCCCGAGCGCTTCGAGGCTCGCGCATACGCCTCCCCCTGGGGCACGGGCAGACGATCTCGAAGCCGAGCACGCACGCCCTTTACCTGCAGGCGCTGAACCTCGAGGGAGACGAGCGGGTACTCGAGATCGGCACCGGCTCGGGCTATCAGACCGCGCTGCTGGCGACGCTGGCCGAGCACGTATACTCGATCGATCGGGTTCCGAAACTGGCGGAGGCGGCGCGCGCGCGGATCGAATCCCTCGGCTTCACCAACGTCGCGGTTCGCGCCAGCGACGGCACCTACGGCTGGCGTGCCTACTCACCGTTCGACGCGGTACTGGTCACCGCCGGTGCCCTCGAGGTTCCGAAGCCGCTGCTCGAGCAGCTACGACCGGGCGGCCGCATGTTGATCCCGATCGGAGACGTCGAGTCACAGCAACTGCACAGGATAGTCAAGACGGCGGACGGCGCGTTCGAGGACGAGGTGATCGCCCAGGTCAGGTTCGTCCCGCTACGCGGCCTGGTCGGCCAGGACGAAGAGGAAAGGCCAGGCGGAGAGTGACAGAGGACGAAAAGAACCGCGGCTGGGTCCGGCGACTCTACGACTGGGTCTTGAGCTGGGCCGAGTCGCCCTACGGCTCAACCGCGCTCTTCGTCCTCGCGTTCGTCGAAGCCTCGTTCTTCATCGTGCCGCCGGACGTCCTGCTCATCGCGCTTTGCGTCGGCAGGCCGCGCCGCAGCCTCCACTTCGCCGCGATCTGCACGGCCGGCTCGCTGCTGGGCGGCAGCTTCGGCTACCTGATCGGTCACCAACTGTACGAGCTGATCGGTCGGCCGATCATCGACTTCTACGACGCCGGTGAGGCGTTCCAGCGCGTCGGCGAGCTCTACAGGGCCAACCTCGTGCTGGCGCTGGGCACGGCGGGCTTCACCCCTATCCCGTACAAGGTGTTCACTATCGCCGCCGGCGCCTTCGCCGTACCGTTCGTGCCGTTCCTGGTCATCTCGGCCGTCAGTCGCGCGGCGCGCTTCTTCCTGGTGGCCGGGCTTATCCGCAAGTTCGGGCCGCAGATCCGCGACTTCATCGACCGCTACTTCAACCTGCTGAGCGTGGTCTTCGTGGTTCTGCTCGTGGCGGGGTTCGTCGTCCTCAAGTACGTGCACTGACGCCGATCCCCCCGGTTTGACCCGGGCCGGCCGCCGTATAGATTTCGGCTGGCCCGAAAGCCCCTAAGAGAGGAGTGCCAGAAGTGCCGACGATCCCAACCCCGTTCATCGGCGGGGCCGACGGCCCCCAGCACGACAGGACGGACGAGACCGACCTCGAGCCGCCATTCTTCACCGAGGCCGCCGAATCGGAGAAGCAGGCCGAGCCCGGGGCAGGAGCCGCCGAGCCGGCCGAAGCCGAGGCAGAACCGCCGTTCTTCTTCGAGCCCGAGGCCCCCGAACTCGAAGAGCAGGTCCCCGCCCAGGAGGCCGTGCCCGATCGGGAGCCCATACCGATCGAGGAGGTCGCGCCCACGGCGGAGCCGGAACCTGCCTTCTTGGCGCCGTCTGCGGACGAGGCACTCCCGGATGCGCCCGCCAGCTCACAGGAGGGTGAGGGCGGGGAGCTGCCGGACTATCTCTTCGGCGCCGATGCGCCGCCGCCCTTTTCGTCTACCGAGGGGGCCGCGGCCGTGCTGCCGCTACCAGAGAGCCCGGAGCTGCTGGCGCACAAAGCCGAGGAGCTGCTCGAGGGGGCGCACGGAGATCGCATTCGGGACCTGATGGCAAGTCTCGGGTCGGCCTCTGCGGAGGTAGCCATACCCCGCGCCTTCGCCGCGGGTTACATAGCCGCCAAGAGCGGCGAGGAGAAATAAGGGATGCCCGAGCAACACTACTCGCAGGATGACAAGTTCGTCGCCTCAGTGATCCAGTTCTCGAGCTGGGCGCAAAAGAATACACGTACCCTGGTAGTATTTATCGTAGCTTTGATGATCACCGTCTTCGGTGTCCGCTACTACTTCAGCTATCAGACGCAACTGCGCGAAGCCGCTTCGGCCGAGATCCGAGCCATCCGCTACGACCTGCAGGCCGGCCAGACCAGCGTGGTCGTCGATCGCTTGCGTACCTTTCTCATCCAGTTCGAGAACACACCCTACGGCCGCGAAGCTCGTGTGCTCCTCGCGCATTCGTTGCTCATAGAGCACCGCGCGGTGGAAGCCATCGAGCCGGCACGGCGCGCGGCCGACAAGGTCGGCTCGAGCCCGCTCTCGGATCGCGCCGCCTTCCTGCTCGCCGCAGCCTATGAGGAAGTCGGTGAGACCGCCCAGGCCATCGCCGTCTACGAGGATGTCGGGCGAGGTTCCGGTCACCGTGCCGAACAGAGCCGTGGCCTCGAAGGGGCTGCCCGCCTACGCGCCGCCAGCGGCGATCTGGCCGGCGCCGCCGCTCTCTACAACGAGATCTTGGGGCTGATCCCGGACGAAATCCCGGCGCGCACCTACTACGAGCTGCGGGCGGCGGAAGCGAGCGCCCAGTCGCTGGTCACCTCCCAGCCCCCCTCAGAAGCCACCTCAAGCGAGGGAGGCTAGTCACACCATCCGTCCTGCGAGTCCGCCAGGCAACATGCTCAGGGGTTGAACCAGAAGACAGCATCGTAGGACCACTCGCCCCAGCCGCTCTGGTTACGGGCACGGGCCAGCCAGCGGTAGGACGTGCCCTCGATCTGGGGCCAGAAAGTCTGTGTATTCGTGTCCGACTGGTACGTGTAGTAGTAAACCCACGCATCGTCTTTCCGGAAGTAGACTATGAACTCATATTCGATTACC
>JBDHHM010000261.1:0-4131 GCA_039589355.1 Gemmatimonadota bacterium
CGTCGACCCGTCTCGCCCTCCGTCGATGCGCTCGTGGCGGATGGCGTGGTGCAGGAGGGCGATCACGCTCCCCTGGTCGTCGCGAAGGAAGAGGACCTTCTCTCCCAGATCGCCTTCGCGGCGCTGGCGCCGGAAGACGTCGCCCTCCACGTGCGCGAGCTCGAAGATGCCTCCGCTGGGCTCGTCGAGGGAGACATCGACGACCCGCAGGCCCTCACCCGCCGGAACCACGTAGTAGCCGAAGGGGATGCCGAGGATGTCGTACATTCCCTCAAGCTCGGCGAACCGCGCCTTCCACATAAACAGGCCCAGCCAATTTGGCTTGGCCTCACAGTTCCCAATCCGCGCCGGTGTTCGGCCGGCACGCGCGGTCGCTCACTCAGGATGCCCGAGTACGACGTCATGGCACAACCCAGCGCTGCACCAGATGCGCCTCGGGATCCTGCGCGAAGCCCACATGGAGTTCGTACGTCCCCGTCACGGTTGGGGTCCACGTGAAGTCGGCCGTTTCGCCCACACTGAGATACGGAAGCCTCTCCACCAGCGTCTGCTGGTGGGGCGGCAGGTCGGCTCCATCTTTGGCGTGCAGCGTGATCGGCACGATGTCGCCGTCGCGGGTGAGCCAGGCTGAGATACGACCCGCCGGCGCGATGTGGACGATCCGGAAGCGGTGCCGCTCTCCCAGCTGGGCGGTGCCGTCCGGCTGCTCGCGCCGTCCGTTCAGATCCATCTGATCGATGCTCGTCGGCTCTGGGTGGGTCCACCCCCAGACCATGACGTGGTCCGTTCGAGGATCGAACCGCTCACCCTCAGGGAGGACCAAGAGCGGTCCGTACAGTCCGCCCGTCAGTTGGTGGACGTCGTCGAGGTGGGAGTGATAAATGAACGTGCCGGGCCGCATGAGCGAGAGGCGATAGGTGAACGAGTCACCGGGTGCGATCACGGGCGAGACGCGCCCCTCGGAGGCGCTCCAATCGGGCACGCCGTCGGCCCAGGCAACGAGCTCGAGTCCGTGCCAGTGTACCGCGGTCGGGACGGTCATGCGGTTGTGGACCGTGGCGTCGACGGTCTGGTACTGTTCGAAGACGAGGAGCGGGCCCGGAACGTCGGTCAGGCTGTCTGCCGCGAACGCCGCGTCGTGGGCGAAGCCGTACCGGTAGCCGGGCCGATCGCCGTACTCGTTGGCGAAGAGGTCGACCGCGACCGGCGGACCGCGGGAGATCAAATCCGATACGCCGGGCGCTACCTCGATTCCGATCACCAGACCCGCCATATGCGAGTGGGCCTGTGCGGGGTCCGACGCCATCGCCCCGGGAAGCCGGATCTCCGAGGAGATGTGGAACGAGAGGTGGCAGTGGAAGAGCCACCGACCCGGCCGCGTCGCCTGCCATTCCATCACCATGGTCGTCCGCGGCTGCATCGACTCCGTCACCACGAGCCGCCGATCATCCGGCCCGTAGATCGTGTCCGCTGTCATGGTCCCGCGCGACACCACGGAGTAGTAGAACCCGTGCAGGTGCATCGGGTGCTCCCGGTTGGTCGCGTTCACGACCCGCCACCGAAGTCCGTCCCCGACGGCGAGCGCCATGCGCTCGGTGAAAGGCCACGAGCGGCCGTTGATCGCGAGCCCCTCGACCCAACCCGTCGGGCAGACCGCCGTGTCCGCCGGCTCCGAGAAGATGTTCATTACGAAGATCCGGTCCGAAGCGGACCCTCCGACGGGGTCGACGACGAAGGCCCCGGCGAGCTGGGTCTCTTCGACGAACGCCGGCTCCGATTCGGGGTCGGGCTCGGGGCCCTCGCGGATCCAGTACAGGTAGGTTCCCGGCGCTCGGGCGTCGAACTCCACCGTCCGCGCCTCCCCCGGGCTTACCTCGAAGGCGGTCTCCGCCGACGGCCGGGTGTGGAGCCCGAAGACCATGATCGCCGCGTCACCGAGTCCGTTCTGGACCCGCACACGCACGCGGGTGCCGCTCTCCACGCGGATGAGCGGTGCCGGAATCGTCGGCGCCGCGCCCTTCTCGGCCACCGCGGCAACGGCAAGACCCGGCCCGTTCGGGGTCTCCAGACGCCAATCCGCGCGCGTCACCCTCAACGCGATCTCTCGCACACCATCCACCACCTCACCCGCCGCCACTCGATTGTCGTTCGGTTGGACCAGCGGGAGTCCGCTGATGGTTCCCGCCGAGAGCAGGGGGCAGGCAGTTTGCGCGGCGGCCGGGCCCGCGAGGACACAAGCAAATACCGCGATCGCGTGGGGACGGGCGATTGTGTCTGTCAGGTTCTCGAGCATGTCGGACATCCGTCTCCATAGAGTGGGACCGGGCAACCACGCCTGGCCGCTCTCGGCCGGCGCGCAAGGAGCGAGCAATATAGTGATCCTTCCCCGTGGCGCGACCGCTTTCGTCCCGCGCGGTCTGGACTTCGCTGCGGACCGGCTCAGCGCTGACCTTTGTGTTGATCGTGGCGGCCACGATCCTTCGAGACGTCTTGCTTCACAAGATGATCACTGTGAGAACCATCTCGGGGGCTGTATGAGTGTTTCTCTTGATCGGATTGATGTGGGCTCTGACGTACAATGTGATCGAGTGGTTCTTACCCTGCTCGTTCGATGGCCTTGCACGGGCTCGCAAGTCCGGGGGTCGCAGCTGTTCTACTTCAGCGGGGCAGAATGTGGGGATGGTGGAGCCGCGCGGCGATCTCGATCTCGCGCAGAAACCGCTCGGGCCCAAGGGCGGCGGCTTGCGGAACTTCCATCATCCACAACGAGGTGGGCTCGTCAAGGGCTTCCGAGGACGGCGATGAGCATGATCCCCGCGATAATGGCGAGGAGAATGAGGACCGGCCGGAACCTGCTGATCCGCCACCAGGTCCAGAACAGCGTTCATGTGGGATGCGTGCGTCCACGCGACGAGATGCCCGAGGCGCGATGGCCCGATGGTGTCCATCAACTTCGTTGCCTCGTCGAAGGCCTCGAGTTGGTCATGAGAAGGCGACGACCCGATCGGCGAGGAGAGGTACGCGGTCGCCGCTGTTGCTAGTCTGTGGAAGACTCGGTCGTTCTCGGCCACGATGTCGAGCGGTGTCTCGTGAAGGAGCCGCCGCGCGAGAGGCACGTCCTTCCGAACGCAGCATGCGAGGACACACCACAAGGTGCAGTAGGGCGCCCCACGCGGTGGTTGGAATTCGCCGTTTTCCTGTCCGCCTCGGGTCGTCTCAGTTACATACTTCCCATGACTGCCTGCAACCTTTCGCGGGCAGCTCGGAACTCTTGAGCGATCCTCGGCGTCGGGGTTTCGCCGTATGCCGCGCGGAGCCGCGACTCGGCGGCGTCCAGAACGGGCGTGAGGTCCGCGGCGGCTCGCCTGGCTGTTGCAGGGTCCACGCTTCCAACGTGATCGATCCAAATCGGGCTCGTATGGGCGAACACCACTTGGTTCATCGCCGGCCAGGTGGGACTGCCGCCGTGCGCCCGCGCGGCCACCCACCCACCTTCGGGAAGATCGACGTCGCCCGCGAAGCTTAGAACGCCGGGCTCGGACAACCCGCTCTCCGACCAGACAACCGTGCCGTTGAAGAGCACCTCGACCGTATCAACGGGAATCGCCGAGGCAAGGTCGAGTTGGAAAGGAACCGCGACTCGCCCTCGAGAAAGGGCATGACATAATAGAGGAATACGTCCGCTTCCCCCGAATCGTGGAGTGGCAGGATGTGCGGATGCTGCAGGTTGGCGGTGACCTCTATCTCCTTGAGGAACCGCTCCGCGCCCACCACGGCCGCCAGCTCTGGCCGCAGCACCTTGACCGCCACCTTACGGTGATGCTTCACGTCCTCGGCGAGGTAGACGGTGGCCATCCCGCCGCGGCCCAGCTCGCGCTCGATCGCGTAGCGGTCGGCGAGGGCCGACGTCAGACGGTCACGCTGCTCGGCTTGATTGGGCACGCCGTGCTGCTCCTGACTGAAGCACCTCTAACATGGGGTTAGTACACGGCGGGGGCCAGCAGGCGGACACAAGACGGTCGTCTCGTGTTTGGGTCACTTGGCCCTGACCCAGTTCTCACAAATCCCGTGACACGACAGTTCAGAGAAACGCCAGCGGAGGGGAGACCCGCAGCGGAACACGCGGTACGG
>JBDHHM010000262.1:0-3105 GCA_039589355.1 Gemmatimonadota bacterium
GCCCGCAGTCCGACCACCAGGTAGACGAACAGGCCGAGCGTCCAGGCAGGCGCCGTGGTCCAGAGCATATGGCGGATGTGGTCGAACAGGTTCGACTGGGCGGCCACCGGCGCCAGGTTGGTGGTGTCGGAGAACGGCGAGAGCTTGTCGCCGAAGTAGGCCCCGGCGACGATCGCACCCGCCGCGGCACCCAAAGGTACGCCGAGCCCGGCGGCGACGCCCATCAGCGCGATGCCCATCGTGCCTACGGTCCCCCATGACGTTCCGGTGAACAGCGACACGAACGAGCACAGCACGCACGCCGTGACCAGGAAGAAGCGCGGCGAGATCGTATGCAGCCCCAGCCTCAGCAGCAGCGGGATGGTCCCCGCGGCGATCCAAGTGCTGATCAGCGCGCCCACACAGACCAGGATCAACGCCGCCGGCAGCGCCTTGGCGATCCCTTCGATGATCCCGGCCTGCAGCTCCGCCCACGTGTAGCCCAGGCGCACCGCGACCAGCCCGGCGGCGGCCGCCGCTGCGATGAGCAGGACCTCGATGCGCAGCCGGTAGACACCGTAGCCGACCCCCAGCAGCAGCGCCATGAAAATGAACGGCAGGAAGGCCTCGAGTGTCGTCGGACGTCGTCGCTCGTCGGTCATCAGCCGTGTCGGATCCAGCGAATCAGTTCTGGGAGCGTCGGGCGCTTGCCGGTCATCAGCAGTCCGACGCGATAGATACGACCGCCGACCCAGGCCACACACAGAATCGTAACGATCTGCAGGGTGAAGATCAGCGGGATCTCCCACACCTCCACGACGCCGAGCGCGTAGCGCGCGATGAACAGGATCGGAGTAAAGAACGGGATCCAGGACAGGACGACCGACGCCTGGCTCGCCGGCGATCCGAGCACGATCGGTATGATCAGGAGTGGGATGATCACGAGCAGCGTCACGGGGAACTGGAGCTGCGATGCCTCCTGCTCGCTGCTGGCGATTGCGCCCACCGATGCGTACAGGCCGCCGTAGAGGAAGTAGCCGGTAATGAAGAGTCCGAGGAACATCAATAGTGTGTCGATCCCCAGTGGTAGATCTTTCAAGAACTCCGCTTCGGCCGCCGCCTGCGCGCCCGCGGAATAGAGGAGCATCAGGCTGGCGACCGCCAGCCAGATGCCGATTTGGGTGAGCCCGACGGCCCCGACGCCCAGCGTCTTGCCGAGCATCAACTGCCAGGGCCGCACGCTCGACAGGATGATCTCGACCGTCTTGCTCGCCTTCTCCGCCACCGCGGCGCGTAACATCATGGCTCCGTAAAGCAAGACGACCATGTAGATCATCATCGCCAGGACGTAAGCGACGATCTCGCTCTTGCCTTCCTCGCGCGCAGCGCCCTCTTCGCTGACCCGGTAGGTGGCGACCCTGATGTCGCGTGTGAGCTGCGCGGCGGCCGACGGCTCGAGCCCCAGCGACCGCGCCTGAAGCCGTCTCACGGCAGTGGTCGTGGCGGGCTCCAGGGTCGCCCTCACCAGGGTCTGACTGACGTCCCGTCCCCAGTATTCGATGGTGCCGCCCTCGAGAACCTCAGCCGGTATATACAGAAAGCCCGAGAGCTGCGCCTCCAGAACCTGCCGGCGAAGCGTCTCGATAACCGTCACGGGGTCGCCGCCCGGCGGCGGCATGTAGCGCAGGCGCCCCTCCTCGAACGCCTCCGTCGCCAGCAGCTCCTGAAGTAGCCGGCCGCTCTCGTCGACTACGCTGATGGACAGGGCACGCTCGCTCTCGCGGACCACCAGCGCGATCGGGATCGTCATCACGCCGATCATGAGCAGAGGCGCCAGGATCGTGATCGCGATGAACCATCTGCTGCGTACGCGCGCCAGATACTCGCGGCGGATGATTGCGATCAGCTTATTCACGGGCCCGGGCGACGAAGATGTCGTGGAGCGATGGCTCGCTCACCTGGAAGTGGGAGACGATGGCGCCGGCCGCCACAGCCGCCTCCAGCAGCTGCTGTGGCTCGACGCCCTCTTGTAGAGATACGGCCAGGCAGACGCCACGGTCTTCAACTGCCGCGACGAGTGAGCGGTCGTCGAGAAGGCCCTCGCCTCCTTCCATCGACAACAGGACCTGCCGTTGACCGGCCACCCAGGCCTCGTGCCTGATCTCGGCCAGCGGTCCGTCGAGCACCTTGCGGGCGTCCTTGATCATGACCACGCGTTCGCAGAGCCGCTCCGCCTGGTCCATGTTGTGGGTCGAGAACAAGACGGTGGCGCCGCGGCCTCTCTCCTCGAGCACGATCTCCTTCAGCAGATCGACGTTCAAGGGATCGAGACCGGAAAACGGCTCATCGAGGATCAGCAGCTGCGGCTCATGCAGCACGGTGCTGATGAACTGCACCTTCTGCTGCATCCCCCTGGACAGGTCCTGTACCTTCTTGTCGGCCCAGTCATCCAACTCGAGCCGCTCGAGCCAGTGGCGCGCACGCTGCCGGCCGACGCGGCGCGGTGTCGCCTTGAGCTCGCCCAGGAATTCCAAGAGCTCGAGCACCTTCATCTTCGGGTAGAGACCACTCTCTTCCGGGAAGTAGCCGATGCGGTCGCGGGTTTCCGGGGTGAGCGGCCGGCCCAGCACCTCGACGCTGCCACTGTCGGCGCCGATGATGTCGAGCATGACGCGGATGGTGGTCGTCTTGCCCGCGCCGTTGGGCCCCAGCAGGCCGCAGATGGTAGCGCGCGGCACGGAAAGGTCGAAGTCGTGCACGGCGACCTTGGTGCCGTACTGTTTGTGGATACCCTCAAGTCGGATCGCGAGATTGCCGTCCATGCGCCTGCGATGCTACTGTCCCGCTGGCCGCCGCCGCAAGTGATGGCGCCGCCCCGAGACCGTTCTGCTTGTCGAGTTGCTGGTCGTCGCGATCGTCGTCGCGATCGTCGTCAAGTACATTCGCCTGCCCTACACAATCGCCCTGGTCCTGGCAGGTGTGGTCGTCGGCCTGCTGCCCGAGGTCCCGGCTTTCCCCATCGACCCCAGCCTCTGGTTGCTGCTCTTCCTGCCGCCGCTGCTGTTCGAGGGGACGATCAACATGGACCTCGAGCTGCTCAAGCGCTACGCGACGCCCGTCGGGCTG
>JBDHHM010000263.1:0-4485 GCA_039589355.1 Gemmatimonadota bacterium
GGGAACTCCAGCGTGACGCTGCCGTTCACCGTCGTAAAGTCCATCGACCCCTGCCAGTCGGCCCGGCCCATCGACACGGTGATCGAACCGTTCACCGTCGACGCGTGCGCCAGCCCAGTGGTCGTGATATCGACGCCACCGTTCACGGTGTAGGCCTTCACATCGCCTTCCAGGCCGAAGGCTTCGACATCGCCGTTCACCGTGCGGCCGATGAAGTGCACGCCGGCAGGCACGCGGACGACGAAGTCGACACTCACATCGTTGTTCTTGACATTCATCCGGCCGCGGCCGCCGGGACGGCACTCGTTCGGCTCATCCCGGTCCTCGCTGGGATAGACGGCGCAGATCGTGACGCCGTTATCGTGCTCCAGCACGACCATCTCGATCTCATCCGGATCGTCGTCCCTGCCGTGCAGGCGGGCCTCGACCTCGACCTCGTTGCCACGGGCCAGCTCGGCGCTGATCTCGCCATTGATGCCCTTTATCTCGACGGCATCTCCGCTGGCCACACGGCCGCTCCAATTCCAGTCGCGATCCTCGGGCCCGGATCGGCTCGTCCCCGGCAGGGGCGCCCAAGCCGCCAGTGCCAGTGCCAGTGCCAGTACCGCCATCCTACGCATAGTGCCTTTCTCCCCTTTACCTGCCCATCAATCTCGCCGAGTGAGATACCCCGGAGGCCCGGAAGGTTGGAGCCGGGCCGCCGGGGCTCCTCCAGGGCACCTAACGTCTAAGCAGCTGGATATCGCCGTCGAACGAATGCAGCTCCAGTCGTGCGCTGCCGTCACCGATGACGAAGCTGAACTTCCGGCTCCCCTGCGCACCCGTAATCTGGACAGGGAAATCGGCCTCGAACTCGCCGTCGAAGGTCGCCACCTCGATCGTCGCGTTGGTGCCGGCCGGAATACTCACCATCACATCACCGTCGTGGGTGGTCAGCTTATAGCGACCGCCGTCTCGGATGCTGCCGTCGTACACCACATCGCCGTCGACCGTCTTCCCCTCGACGTTGCCGGCGTCGATCTCTTCCAGCCTGATATCACCATCGATCGATCCCGCGTAGACATCGCCCTCGAAGCCGACGACCACGACCTCACCATCGGTGCCGTTCGCATCGAGCCGACCGCTCGATCCCATCACTCTCATGTCACCCTCGACCGAGTGGATCGTGATGTCTCCCGCGCAATCGGTGATCTCGATGTCGCCCTCCAGCGTCTCCACGCGAACGCCGTTCTGGGCCCCGTCCACCGATACGTCGGACTCGAAGCCCCACAGATCGACCGCCATCGCGCTCGGGATGGTCAGCTCGTAGTCGACTTCCTCGGGATGACCGTGCCGGGTCTCCGACTGCACCTTTACCGACCTCTCGGACTGGATGACGGTTCCAGGTTCGCACGATGATCTCGCCCGCGTGGTTCCGCAGACCGAGCACCGCGTTCGGATCCACCGCGAACGTCGTGTCGAGCTCCGCGTCCTGCACATAGTCACGGTCTTCCCAGTCGTCCCAGTCATTATCCCAGTCGTAGACATCGTCCCAGTGGACCTCGAAATCCTCCAGATACCATCCCACACTCGGGACCGCGATCTGGAACCCCGGGATGTAGACATCGAATTCCGGGATCTCGATCGCCGGGATCTCGATCTCCACAACCCGCCGGTCCACAGTGCGCGTATCGACTCGGACCTCTGGATCCTGTGGCGCCGCTATGGCCACCAGCGCTCCCATCAACAGTTCGGTGTACATCTGCCTGTCCCTCTCCGTTTAGCTGACCGCGCCGGTCATCTCTGCCGCGCGCATGAGACAGGTATTCGCTCGCCGGATCCTGGGCGAGTGCTTGCTGCGCCTGCACGATCGCCCGATCGATTATCATCAGGTTCTCGGCAATCACACGCACCGTCGCCGTGTCCAGCCTATCACGACTCTCATCGATTATCCGCTCCAGTTCCGCGATCGCCGCGTCATAGCTCGACGCGGTGAATCCGGCGGCCGGGGTCGCTTGAATGACCGCCTCACTCGGGGCCTGCTCCCCAGCATCACCCGATCTCGACACCATCCAGGCCGTGCCGGCGGAGAGCATCATCAAGGCGACGCTCGCCGCGGCGAGCTGCGGCAGCGAGAAGGTCAGGCGACGCTGACGAAGCCGCGCTACCCTGCTCCGGCGATGAGCCTCCAGGTCGGCGACCTTGTCTTCCTCGGGCGCTGCACTGATCCGCTCGGCGATCCCGGACCAGAGGTCTGTCGCCGGCGGTCTATCGTCCAGCGCCTTTGTCCGTGCGACTACCCGGCGGAGCTGCTCGAGCGTCGCCGCGCACTCTTCGCACTCGGCGAGGTGCGCTTCGAGCTCCTGGCGCTCGCCCGCGCTCAGCTCTCCGTCCAGGTAATCCGAAAGTCTGTCACTCCATCGATCGCTCATATCCTCTACCGTCTACTGTCTAACCGTCTACCTATCGAGGTGCTCACGGAGGATCATCCGCGCACGGTGTAGCTGCGACTTCGACGTCCCAGCGCTAATCCCCAGCATCTTCCCGATCTCACCGTGTTTGTATCCCTCAACGTCATGCAACACGAAGACCTGCTGCGCACCGTCGGGGAGCTGCCCGATGGCGACCTCGAAATCGATCGCAGTCTCGGCCCCCTTCGGGTTCGAGGAGAGCCTGCCGACGACGCCCTCGCCGTCCACGAACCGCTCCCGCCGGATCCCCAACTGCTTGCGGCGTCCCAGGATCACGTTGATCGCCACCCGATGCAGCCACGTCCCGAACGCCGCCTCACCCCGAAAGCTCCCCAGCTTCTCCCAGGCCCTGACGAACACATCCTGAGTCACCTCGTCGGCCAGCTCCAACCCGATCATCCGCCGGGCCAGGCTGTGGATCCGGGAGACGTGCCGGTGGTAGAGGCGCTCGAAGGCGCCTGTGTCTCCTGCGGCCGCCAGCGCGGCATCGTCCGCGTCCACCGGCCGTGAGTCCCGGTCTTGCTTCAGGATTTCCACTCTCCAGGGGCCCATCCCTCCTGCCACCCATTGAGATACTCCGGGTGCCGGGAAGGTTGGAACCCTCTAAAGTGCCCTCTCCAAACGACTTGGACGGCTCACGAACAGCAGAGCCAGACCCACCGCCACCCCGAACGCCAGCAGCGTCGTGTCCCCGATCACCCACCCCACGACGATGGCGCCCAGGCTGCCGCCCTCCGCCACCGCCCAGACGATCACCGCCTTCGGCAGATTCTCTGTCCACCACTCGGTTACATCCTCCGCCCGCCCGGGCGGCTTTACCCGTACGCGCAGCATCTGGGCTACCAGGATCGCCGCCCCCAGCATGACGTAGCCGACCAGCCTGAGGCCCCGCGCCCCCGCCTCCGGGAACTCGATGGCCATTTGGCTCCGCAGGTAGAGGAAGACGGCGAAGGCGACGGCCAGGCCACCGGCCACGGCACCGTGGATGACCCGGGCGATTGTGTCGACCTTCTCGCGGTTGAGGATGGGAGGCTGCTCGTTCATGGAAACCTCCGTTGGTGTAATCCGGCCCTAATCTAGCATGCGGTCGATGAACGTGCCCACACGCAGTGTTCTATCTCAATATCCAATATCCGACACTCAATGATCAGATTCTCAATGGATATTCAAGTAGCAAGTTACAAATTCCAATTATCATGGTAAATCTGGTCATTGGAGACTGGGCTTTGATCATGGTCCGGTCGAGATCCACTTGGACAAGTGGTTACTGAGTGTCGGACATTGGATATTGAAGAACACCTTCCACACACGAGGAGCCAACGTGAAGAAGACGCTAATCGCCACACTCACCCTCCTGGCCCTCGGCCGCTTCGCCTCTGCCCAGGAGCCTGAGGCCTTCAAGATCCCAGTGATCGACCTCGCCGGTGAAACGCAGCGCCAGGTGATCGTCGACAGGGAGCCCGGCCAGTACCTCGGCCACCCCACCACCGTCCTGCTCGAGGACAACACGACCATCATCGCCGTCTACCCGAAGGGGCACGGCCGCGGCGCCATTGTGATGAGGAAGAGCAGCGACGGCGGCCTCACGTGGAGCGAGCGGTTGCCGGTCCCGGATAACTGGGCCACCTCGCAAGAAGTGCCCACCATCTACCGTGTGGTCGACCGCGCCGGCGTCAGGCGGCTGGTCATGTTCTCCGGCCTCTACCCCATCCGGATGGCAGTGTCCGAGGATGACGGAGCGACCTGGACACCGCTCGAGCCGATCGGCGAGTTCGGCGGGATCGTCGCCATGGCTTCTGTCGAGCGCCTCGCGAACGGCGACTACATGGCCCTCTTCCACGACGACGGCCGCTTCCTGCGTGGAGCCGGCGAGCGTGCCAGCTTCCAGGTCTTCAAGACCATCTCGCGCGACGGCGGGCTTACCTGGAGTGAACCTCTCGTGGTGACCGAGCACCCGCATGCCCACCTCTGCGAGCCGGGGCTCGTTCGCTCACCCGACGGAAAGCAGATCGCGTTGCTGCTCCGCGAGAACAGC
>JBDHHM010000264.1:0-2830 GCA_039589355.1 Gemmatimonadota bacterium
GGGCCCGAGGAAGAAGCGCTGCGGCAGGTGGACGCCGAGCGGCTGGATCGCACCGCCTTTATGGCCTTGGGCGTGGAGCACAACGTCGCCACGATCTTCACCGGCGAGCTGGAGGTTTCTGACATCCGGCCGACGGTCTCGATCAGCGGCGACCTCAGGAACCTGGGCGCCGCCGCCGACGTCGACGCGACGCTCACCGTGCAGATGATCGAAACGGCGAGCGGCGCGTCGCTCTGGAGCCGCTCGGCCAGCGTGACCACGCGCGTCGGTCAGTTGAGCGTCATAGGCGGCAGGCCCGTGTTCGATGCGGACGACCCCGAGCACGCCTACGGCGAGCTGGTCTACGCTCTGGTCGATCTGGTGACGGCGGACTTCAAGGTGAGCTGGGTGAAGCAGTAATCCGGCGCGGGCGAAAAGAGGAGCGCGGAGATGACCCGATACACACGCACGATCTTAATGGTGTCGGCCCTCGGGCTCGCCCTACATACACCGGCGCTTGCCCAGACACCTGAGGACGAGGTCGTCGATGTCGTGCAGCGCCTGCTCGATGCCATCGGCGATCGCGACAGCGCATCGTTTCGCGCCCTCGTACTGCCGCAACTGCAGAACCTCGTCGTCTTGCCCGAGGACGACTCGGTCAGGCTGGCCTGGCGGCAGACCGAGGAATCGATCCGCAGCCTCGCGGCCCCGGGCCCGGAGTACCTCGAGCGCATGTGGGAGCCCACGGTGCTGGTGAGCGGCCCCATCGCCGCGGTCTGGGCCCCGTACGACTTCTATCGCGACGGCGAGTTCAGCCATTGCGGGATCGATGCGTTCCATCTGGTGAGGACGCCGGAAGGCTGGCGGATCGCCGCGATCATGTACACGGTGGTGCGGCCGCAGGCGCGCTGCCCGGATAGCCCGCTGGGGCCGCCGGGAGGCCCACGCTAGGTACTACGCGGCATCATCATACAGTCCCACGATCGATTACGAAGGAATCGAGCTCGACGAGCGAAAGTTCCGGCACTCGCTCGAACTCGCCGCGGTTCAGCGTCGCAAGCGACAAATCACTGGCCAGCGCCGTCGCCGCTACCAGCATGTCGTAGGGCCCGATCAGCTCTCCCCGTCGCGCCAGCTCGGCCCACAGCGCGGCATGGCGGCGAGCCTCCGCCAACCCGAAGGGCGCCGTCGGGATCGCAGCGAGGATCGCCTCGACGAACGCGCCTCTGCGTGCCCGGATCCCGGGGTCCGTCGCCTGCTCGAAGCCGAACAGCAGCTCGCCGGCCGTCACCGCCGCTACAGCCACGCCCGCCTCACCGAGAGACTCGAGGAACCCGGGCATGTCGAAGCGCTCACGCTCGGCGCCGATGAGCACCGTGGTGTCGAGGATCACTCCCATCGCGCCGCCGCGGGTGGCAAGGCCCGGCGCGCCTCCCCCAACTCGTCGGCCAGGCGATCCGCCTCGGCAGGGGTCAGGTGAGGCAGCGTCTCCCACCGCCGGGCCAGCTCCTCGGCCGGCGCAGTCGCCGGCTCCGGGGGCACCAGTCGGGCCACGGGCACTCCATTGCGTATCAAGACGGCGCTCTCTCCTCTATAGAAGACGCGGTTCAGGAGATCGGAGAAGTTCCTGGCGGCTTCGGTGGCGCTGATGCGGCGTTCTTTGCTCATATAATCAGATTATATGATCCATATGCTGCCAGTCAACCCATCGAGCGGCCTCGGGCCCTTCGCGAGCTACCCGAGCGCACAATAGCGCCTAGGGATCAACAGATCCGCAGCGTGCGACCAGGCTTCGGGCCGCCTGCTGAAACCGGCGGCGCGGGCGCCGCGTAGGGAGTGAAAAGCCGCTCTCCTAGCTAGTCTAGGTGAAAGCCCGTATCTTTTCCGGGGACCACCATACTGAGCGCGATAGAACTCCTGGGACCGCCATGCTGATCACGAAAGAGCTGCTGCCGGGGACGCTGGACATGCTGATCCTCAAGGCCCTCTCCCTCGGCCCCAACCATGGGTATGGTGTGCTGCTGAGGATCGAGGACACCTCGCGGGGGCTGGTGAGCCTGGAGCAAGGCTCACTGTACCCGGCGCTCAACCGGCTGGAGCACCGCGGGCTGATCGCATCGGAGTGGGGGACCTCGGAGAACAACCGGCGGGCGAAGTTCTACCGACTGACGACGGCGGGAGCGCGGCGCCTCGAGCACGAGACGTCCCGCTGGACACAACTGGTCGCAGCGGTGACCAACGTCCTGACCGCCTTGCCGAGCGAGGGCTGAGCCATGCTGACCCGTCTACGTTCCGCGCTGCGCACGCTGTTCCAGGGCGCCCGATTCCGTCAGGAGCTGGACGAGGAGATCGCCTTCCACATCGAGCGCCATACGGAGGACCTGATCCGGTCGGGCGTCGATCCAGCGGAGGCGCGGCGTCAGGCGCGGCTGCGTTTCGGCAGCGTCGATGAGGTCAAAAGCCGCAGTCGTGAGGTGCGGGGCCTGGCGCTGATCGACGAGGCGCTGCGCAACGTGCGGTTCGCCCTGCGCGTCATGGCGCGCAATCCGCTGTTCACGGTGACCTTCGTGCTGACGCTGGGGCTCTGCATCGGGGCGGGCACGGCGGTCTACAGCGTGGTGGACGCCGTTCTCTGGCGGCCGCTTCCCTACCCGACCCCCGATCGTTTGGCTCTGGTGGTGACTTACCATCCGGTGACGGGCGTGCTGCCCGGGTTCAACGCCGTCGACGGCGGCTCGTGGGAGCGCATCCGCGACAACGCCGACGGTTTCGAGCGGGCCGTTTTCTCAGACTGGCCGGCGGGCGTCAACCTGCTGGCGGAGGGCGCGGCGGCCTACGTACAGCAGCAGCG
>JBDHHM010000265.1:0-2824 GCA_039589355.1 Gemmatimonadota bacterium
GGAATAGATGTGCTCGCCGTAGATCCAATGGCGTGTGTCGCCCTTGCGGCCGATGATGTGCCTGCGGCGGTTGATTCGATACCCCGTGTAGCCGCAGGGTCCGTAGATAGATCCACCCCTGATCCAGTAACCAGTATCCATCGTCCTACTCGAGTTGCGGGTCCCGGTAAGAACGCTAAGCCGGATTGCCTGAGGGTAGAGTTGGCGGAGGGTGTTCGGGGATCAGGACAGCAAGTATCGAACCCCTCGGGCCATCGAGGCGCGATTGGCGTAAGTACTTCTGGGGCAACGAATTGGATTTAGGGAGGGTTGCCAAGGACGCGCCACGGCCGCTGTGCATGTTGCACGGATGTTATGCAAACTGCCCGAAAATGCGCCCGCAGGCCGCTACTCCCCCCGCTTGGCGAAGTGGCGGTAGAGCATGATGGTCCCGAACCCGGCGATCGCCAGCAGCAGAGCCGGAATCACGTAGCTCCAGAGCGGACCGCCGATGGGCGTCTCGGCCGGGAGGGGGGCGACAGCGCCGGACTGCATGGAGGCGGTGAGGGTTGCCAGGGTCGCCGGCGTCATCTCGCCTCCTCGTCGCGGGCTTCGGGTCGCAAGTGCTTCTTCCAGCCCCAGTAGGCGAAGGCGAGGCCGGCGAACGATGCGACGTAGGCGATGCTCATTCCAATCAGCGTGACGAGTCCGCGGTCCATCTCTTATCCCTCCGCCCCGACGTCGAGGGCGCTTTCGTCCCAGCGAACACTGCGTTCCAGTTCCTCGAGGTACCTGGCCTGTTTCGCTTCGTAGTCGACCGAGACGGCGCGCAGTTTCGGGTCGATGACCCAATAGAGGAGGACACCGCCGACGAGTGCGCCGAGCGTGATCAGCGCGCCATCGAGCAGGCCCAGCAGCAGCCGCGCCACACCCATGATGATCAGTGCGTAGACGATCGGTGAAAGCACTATGGCGATCCAATCCTCTCGGCTCCAGCCCTCGGCTTCCTCGGGCGTCCAGGTCCGGCGGATCAGCGGCCGGCGGCCGACCTGTTCGGGTTTCGTCTCCGGGGCGATCAGCCCGCGGCGTTCCGCCTCGCGCTGCACGGGACCCCACCAGCCCAGCGGTCTCGTCTGCACGTAGTAGTGGACCAGGTGATCCATCTTCTCGGGTGCGGTGAGCAAGGTGGCCGGGATGAAAACGATGGCGCCCAACGCCATCAGCAGCCAGAACTGCCCGTAGTCGGGCAGCGGCGGTATGACGCCGAAGGCGGGGAAGATCCAGACGACCAGCCAGGACACGCCGAGGTTTGCCATCCAGGCTGCCAAGTAGCCCCAGGCGTTGAAGCGCCACCAGACGACCTGGAGGATGTTGGGCAGCCAGATGCCCGCCATCATCAGCCAGAGTGCGAAGATCAGCCAGCTGGTGATCTCCTCCATCATCAGGCCGTAGAAGAAAGAGCCCAGCAGCAGAACGAACGTCGCCGCCCGGCCCATCCACACCAGCCTGTGTTCCGAGGCTTTGGGGTTGACGTAACGCTGATAGAGGTCGCGTGTGAAGTAGAGCGCGCCGAGGTTCAGGTGGCTCGATATGGTCGACAGGTGGATTGCCAGGATCGCGCCCATGAAGACGCCCACCATGCCCACCGGCAGCAGCTCGAAGCCCATCCGGAACCAGCCAAGCTCGTAGTCGGCCACGTCGGCTATGTTGGGCGCCAGCACGAAGAAGGCCAGGATGACGGCGGCCCAAAGACCGTTGCGTACGAGGGTGAGCGCTCCGCCGGCCCACAGTCCGTAACTCGCATCGCGCACCGTCTTGGCGGACTGGATCCGCTGCGCCTCGACGTACCAGTCGATACTGGTGCCCATCCCGAAACCGCCGATCACGGCAATCACCAGCATCGTCAGCCACCAGGCGGCGGGAAAGTCGCCGCTGAACAGGCCCGTGAAGGCGAACACGTCGAGCCGCCACGCCTCGCCCATCTCGACCAGACGCGCCGAGACCGCGCCGGGACCACCCACCGCCCATAGTCCGACTACCGTTACGAGCACGATGGCGAAGATGGCGACGATCCCCTGCAGGAAGTCGCCCATCACCACGCCCCAGTAACCGGCGGCCAGCGTGTAGACGGCGGTGATGGCGCTCGGGATCACCAGCCCCACCCAGACCGGCCAACCGAACACCAGGTGTCCGACTTTGCCCATCGCGATGCCCACCCAGCCGAGGATGAACATGTTCATGAACACCTGCCAGCCGGCCATCCAGCCGCGGAGCAACTCGGCCCCCAGGCCGCCGAACCGCATCACCTGCCATTCAGCCTGCGTGTAGGCGAGCGAGCGGCGGAAGATGCGGGCGGAGACGAACGAGCCGATCGCGGTCCACGCCGTGAAGAACGTGTACCAGAGGCCGCGTAACCCGTGGGCGTAGATGACACCCGTCACCCACATCGGCGTGTCCGTCGCCGTGTGCGTGCTGAACACCGACGACGCCGGCAGCCACCAGGGCAGGCCGCGGCCAGCCAGGAAGAAGTCGGACTCGGAGCGCCGGGCGAGACGGTAGAAGAGGAACGCGCCCCCCACCATCAGCAGCAGGAACGAAACGGCCCAGAACCAGTCCAATCCTGTGAAAGTGACCAACTTGATCGCGAGTTGAATTGGGTGTTGGGTTCGTCAGCGGCGCATCTTACCCGCCTCGAGAGGCCGGTGCAAGGCGGTCCGCGGTGCGGGGAGGCCACGGCGATGGGCCCTCGCTTCATGTCGCGCGGTGAAGGGCCGAGAGCGATAACGGGCCACCGCGCTCCAAATGTCCGCTCGTGGCCCATCGCCGCGCCCTCCCGTTCGCGGCA
>JBDHHM010000266.1:0-2823 GCA_039589355.1 Gemmatimonadota bacterium
GGAATAGATGTGCTCGCCGTAGATCCAATGGCGTGTGTCGCCCTTGCGGCCGATGATGTGCCTGCGGCGGTTGATTCGATACCCCGTGTAGCCGCAGGGTCCGTAGATAGATCCGCCCCTGATCCAATAACCAGTATCCATCGTCCTACTCGAGTTGCGGGTCCCGATAAGAACGCTAAGCCGGATTGCCTGAGGGTAGAGTTGGCGGAGGGGCTTCGGGGATCAGGACAGCAAGTATCGAACCTCTCGGGCCATCGAGGCGCGATTGGCGTAAGTACTTCTGGGGCAACGAATTGGGTTTAGGGAGGGCTGCCAAGGACGCGCCACGGCCGCTGTGCATGTTGCACGGATGTTATGCAAACTGCCCGAAAACGCGCCCGCAGGCCGCTACTCCCCCCGCTTGGCGAAGTGGCGGTAGAGCATGACGGTCCCGATACCGGCGATCGCCAACAGCAGAGCCGGAATCACATAGCTCCAGAGCGGACCGCCGATGGGCGTCTCGGCCGGGAGGGGGGCGACCGCGCCGGACTGCATGGAGGCGGTGAGGAGTGCCAGGGTCGCCGACGTCATCACGTCTCCTCGTCGCGGGCTTCGGGTCGCAGGTGTCTCTTCCAACCCCAGTAGGCGAAGGCGAGGCCGGCGAACGAGGCGACGTAGGCGATGCTCATACCGATCAGCGTGACGAGTCCGCGGTCCATCTCTTATCCCTCCGCCCTGACGTCGAGGGCGCTTTCGTCCCAGCGAACACTGCGTTCCAGTTCCTCGAGGTACGTGGCCTGTTTCGCTTCGTACTCGACGGAGACGGCTCGCAGTTTCGGGTCGATGACCCAATAGAGGAGGACTCCGCCGACGAGTGCGCCGAGCGTGATCAGCGCGCCGTCGAGCAGGCCCAGCAGCAGCCGCGCCACACCCATGATGATCAGTGCATAGACGATCGGTGACAGCACGATGGCGATCCAATCCTCCCGGCTCCAGCCTTCGGCTTCCTCGGGCGTCCAGGTCCGGCGGATTAGCGGTCGGCGGCCGACCTGTTCGGGTTTCGTTTCCGGCGCGATCAGCCCGCGGCGTTCCGCCTCGCGCTGCACGGGCCCCCACCAGCCCAGCGGTCGCGTCTGCACGTAGTAGTGGACCAGGTGATCCATCTTCTCGGGCGCAGTGAGCAAGGTGGCTGGGATGAACACGATGGCGCCCAAGGCCATCAACAGCCAGAATTGTCCGTAGTCGGGCAGTGGCGGTATGACGCCGAAGGCGGGGAAGATCCAGACGACCAGCCAGGACACGCCGAGGTTTGCCATCCAGGCGGCCAAGTAGCCCCAGGCGTTGAAGCGCCACCAGACGACCTGGAGGATGTTGGGCAGCCAGATGCCCGCCATCATCAGCCAGAGTGCGAAGATCAGCCAGCTGGTGATTTCCTCCATCATCAGGCCGTAGAAGAAGGAGCCCAGCAACAGAACGAAAGTCGCCACCCGGCCCATCCAGACCAGCCGGCGCTCCGACGCTTTGGGGTTGACGTAGCGCTGATAGAGGTCGCGGGTGAAGTAGAGCGCGCCGAGGTTAAGGTGGCTCGATATGGTCGACAGGTGGATCGCCAGGATCGCGCCCATGAAGACGCCCACCATGCCCACGGGCAGTAGCTCGAAGCCCATCCGGAACCAGCCAAGCTCGTAGTCGGCCACGGACGCGATGTTGGGCGCCAGCACGAAAAAGGCGAGGATGACGGCGGCCCAAAGACCGTTGCGTACCAGGGTGAGCGCTCCGCCGACCCACAGTCCGTAACTCGCGTCGCGCACCGTCTTGGCTGACTGGATCCGCTGCGCCTCGACGTACCAGTCGATACTGGTGCCCATCCCGAAACCGCCGATCACGGCGATCACCAGCATCGTCAGCCACCAGGCGGCGGGAAAGTCGCCGCTGAACAGGCCCGTGAAGGCGAACACGTCGAGCCGCCACGCTTCGCCCATCTCGACCAGACGCGCCGAGACCGCGCCGGGACCACCCACCGCCCATAGGCCGACTACCGTTACGAGCACGATGGCGAAGATGGCGACGATCCCCTGCAGGAAGTCGCCCATCACCACGCCCCAGTAACCGGCGGCCAGCGTGTAGACGGCGGTAATGGCGCTCGGGATCACCAGCCCCACCCAGACCGGCCAACCGAACACCAGGTGTCCGACTTTGCCCATGGCGATGCCCACCCAGCCGAGGATGAACATGTTCATGAACACCTGCCATCCGGCCATCCAGCCGCGGAGCAGCTCGGCGCCCAGGCCGCCGAACCGCATCACCTGCCACTCAGCCTGCGTGTAGGCGAGCGAGCGGCGGAAGATGCGGGCCGAGACGAACGAGGCGATCGCGGTCCACGCCGTGAAGAACGTGTACCAGAGGCCACGCAACCCGTGGGCGTAGATGACACCCGTCACCCACATCGGCGTGTCCGTCGCCGTGTGCGTGCTGAACACCGACGACGCCGGCAGCCACCAGGGCAGGCCGCGGCCGGCCAGGAAGAAATCGGACTCGGAGCGCCGGGCCAGACGGTAGAAGAGGAACGCGCCTCCTACCATCAGCAGCAGGAAGGAAACGGCCCAGAACCAGTCTAATCCGGTGAAAGTGACCAACTTGATCGCGAGTTGAATTGGGCGTTGGGTTCGTCAGCGGCGCATCTTACCCGCCTCGAGAGGCCGGTGCAAGGCGGTCCGGGTGCGAATCGGGCACGGCGATGGGCCCTCGCTTCATGTCGCGCGGTGAAGGGCCGAGAGCGATAACGGGCCACCGCGCTCCAAATGTCCGCTCGTGGCCCATCGCCGCGCCCTCCCGTTCGCGGCA
>JBDHHM010000267.1:0-2815 GCA_039589355.1 Gemmatimonadota bacterium
AATCCCCACCTCGCAAGAGGATCTCCTCGAATAGTTCGATCGCCCGCGGATCGTTCGCCTGACCCAACCAGAAGAGCGCGTTTTTGACCAGGGCCGGGTCGCGCGTAGTCCGCACGACCTCGATCAACGCCGGCACACCTTCGTCGGCGGGACGCTGCGACAGGGCGAAGATCGCCGTCTTACGGATCTCCAGCTCGGCTTCGTCGTCGTAGACGATCTCGGTCAAACCCTCGGTGGCCGCTTCCGCTGCGGTCTGGCCCAGCCAGAAGACGGCGCTCTTGCGCGTGTCGTGCCTGAGCGACCTGTCACGCGCCATATCGAGCAGGTCCGGCCATACGGTCACGCTGTCCGCCAGCAGCGCTGGGAAGATCGCTTCTTCGCCCGCGTCGCCGCGTGACCGGCGAGCCAGCGACAGCAGGTAGTCGGTCGCCTGCCGGACGGGGACCGTACCCAGATCCACCGTGCTCGAACCGGGCTCGCGCCAGCGGCCGCCGACGTACGTGTCGACCTCGGTGACCTCGCGGTCGCGTACCCTGAGGACCACGCGCACCGGCCCGTGCTCGCACTCGACATCCCAATCGTCGCTGTGACCGCGGCGGATGTGCCAGCCGCGGCCACCGTCCATCGAGATGCTGCTGTAGCCATCGCCACAGACGCCGGGCCGCGCCGCGAAGCTCATCCGCACCTTACCGTCACCAACGTCGTCCACAGCGTCGGCGATCGACTGCCCATAGGCCGCCGGAGCCAAGGACAGAGCCGCGGCTCCGGCGACGACCACGATTAGTTTCTTCATGACCCCCCACCTTCGATAAGCTGGAGCAGGAACTCGGCGACCCGCGGATCGTCTACCTGCCCCAGCCAGAAGATCGCCTTCTTCTGCAGCTCGACGTCCTCCTCGTTCCGCGCGATCTCCAGCAGCCAGTCCACGGCCTCATCCTCGTGCCGCTGCGACAGAGCGAAGATGATCTGCTCCTTCAGCTCGCGCTCCGGCATCCGGCTGTAGAGCTCACCCATCTCTTCGATCGACAGGACATGCGACTGGCCCGCCCAAAACAGCGCCTTCTTGCGCATCTCCATCGGCTCGTCGCTATTGGCGGCAACGTCCAGCAGCCAGCTCGCGCTCTCTTCGTCGCCAAGCTGCGCCAGCGAGAAGATGATCTTCTCCTTGATCTCGTATTCGTCGGTGCTCGCGTAGATCTCCCGCAGGAACTCCGCGTTCTCGGCTCCGTGCGACTGCCCAATCCAGAAGATGGCCTGCGCCCTGAGCTCCGGATCCGCACCCTCGCGCATGGCGTAGTCCCGCAGGATCTGCCCCGCACGGTCGCTGTGCACCTGCGACAGCGAGAAGATCGCCTTGTTCTGCAGTTCCGGGTCGTCCGACGTCTGCAGGATGTTCTCCAGCGCGTCTACCGTCCGCTCGCCGGGCACCTGAGAGAGCCAGAACACCGCCTGGTGGCGCACCTCGGCATCCGGGTCGTTCTGCACAACGTCGAGCAGGATGTCGATGTTCTCATCGTCGATGTGCTGCGAGAGCAGGAACACGGCCTTGCGTCGCATCTCGACGCTGCAGGCGTCGTCGCTGCGATCCGCCAGCACTCGCTCGAGGATCGGCAGCGCCTGCTCGGAGTTCATCTGCAGCAGCGCGTTGAGTGCTATGATGCGGATCTCATCCTCACCGGCACACGGTTCCTGGGCCGCTCTGACCACGCTCTCCGCCGCCTGCGAGTCGCCGCCGCGCGCCAGCGCGCCTTGTACGCGCGCCAGCAGCTCCTCGGCGTCTCTCTGCGCCACCTCCTCGTCGGCGTAGCGGCTCTGCAGCTCGCGCAGCGCGTCCTCCGCCGCCCGCAGGTCTCTGTCGCCGCCGTTGCGATAGAGGGCAAACGCCTGATAGTAGAGCGCCTGCGCCGCATAGTTGGAACGAGGGTACTGTCGGTAGACCTGGGCGAACATCTCGGCGGCGCGCCGGTAGTCGCCCTGGTTCAGCCGCTCGCGTGCGGCACGGTAGGCCTCATCGGCTGGGTCCTGCTGATAGAAGCTCCCGACCTCCGGCACCGTCCCATCGGGTCTAACCGCCTGAGGCGCCGCCGCGACCGGCGCGGCAAGGCCGAGCAGGATCGCCGTCGCCATCATCAATTTCATCAGATCTTTCCTACGCATCAGAGTACTCCTTCCATAGCCACCACCGGCCCGGCGGGAATCGCCGTGCGCAGTTTCGGCAGCAGGCCTCTATGTTCGAGTCCGTCGGTTACCAGCTCGAGTTCACCATTCCCGCGTTCCGCCGACAGCCGTACGATCTGGACGAGCACCAGCTCCAGCTCTTCCAGCAACGATTGGAACACGGGGTCCTCCGCCGCCGGCGAGTCGATCAGCAGGCGCGTGCTCGCCAGCAGCTCACCGGCGCCCGACCAGAACTCCGCGTCGGCGCGACCGGCCTGAGCGTCGGTGCGGAACGACGTGAGGAACGTCTCCGCCCGGACGAGGTGCTCCGTTGCCGCCACCCGGTAAGCCAGTCGAGCACCGGCCGGAGTCGTCGAGACGTCCAGCTCCGGTGTCACGGCCACGGGCGGCCCCAATTCGATATCGCGATCGATTGTATAGCGACCGATGCCGATCCCGATCGCCAGCGCTGCCGCGATTCCCATCCCCCAGCGAGTCCAGGGGGAGTAGAGGACGCGAAGCTGCTGGCGTCGCCGTGCCCGCTCGCGGCGCGTCGCATCGACCCGCGCCCACATGAGCTCACGCGGCGTCTCCGGCGGCTCGTTATAGTCACGCGCCGCCTCGATCAGAACCTCATCGAAGCGATCTTCCATCATGA
>JBDHHM010000268.1:0-2975 GCA_039589355.1 Gemmatimonadota bacterium
CCGTCCCCCGACCAAGCAAGCTGATTCCAAGCGTTCCATGCCTCCGTCGGCTCCGTAATCCGAACCGGCTCGCCTGCCATATCAGGCGCGACGTTACCCTGCACCGGCACGACCCACACGCTCCCGTCCGAGACGAAGGCGAGCTTGCTCCCATCCGGCGAGAGAACGCCGTTGTCCGGATTGCTGGCGATCCGCAGCTTTCGGAAGCGCGGCTCCTGCTCCAGCTCCGCCAACGCTCGCGTCAGGCTGGCCAGTCGCTGACGCGCCACGGCCACTTCCTGTGCCGCCTCGGGGTAGTTGCTGATCACCCCCTGGTACGCCTGCTGCGCCTCCCGCAGACCGAGCTTCTCGTAGCAGAGATAGCCCGCTCCAGGTTCCCCTGGACTTCCTCCTGATAGAGGCCGGCCTGGTAGAGCTCCTCGGCGGTCTGCTGGGCGTGTGCCGCGGACGCGCCCGCTATGGCGAGCACCAGTGCCGCTAAGGAAATCCGATGCGCTTTCATGATCTGCACTCCTTCAATGTCTCGCTAGCGCCGCCGTTCCTGCCCCTCGACCGGGAGAATCCCCTTCAGCAGCCAGTGCTGATAGCCACCACTCACACTCGACGACGCACTGCCCGCTGCTGCAAGCACGCCATCGGGTTGCCACGTCTCCAGCCGAAGCCGAGGGTGAGTGCCCGGCGCGAGCGCAATCCGCTCCGCAGCGCCACCGCTCGAGGGAACGATCCAGACCTCGTCGAGTCGGCTCGCATCCCCAGCGGTCGTATCGTGTACGACGTAGGCGACCGTCGCACCGTCCGGTGACCAGATCGGCGGTGCTACTATTTCGGAACCCGCGTCGGCTACCACCAGCGATCGCCGTGTGCCTTCCGCCAGATCGAGGACCCGGAGCTCGGTTCGGTCGGTCCACACGACCTGCCCGCCGTCTGGCGACCAACCCGGACTCACATCAAACCAGGTGGTATCTTGCCATTCGCTCAGCAGGAAGGACGTCTCGTCCTCGAGGGAGACCATATGTAGCGACTGATCGTCTCTGTACGCGACGTGGCGCCCGTCCGGGGCCGGCCAGGTCCAGGAGTTGGTCGGCACTCCGTCCAACACGTGTTCCAAAGTCGCTCCATCCTCGTCCATCACCAGCAAGTTCATCCGTGACGAGTCTGCTATCTGTTGCAGATGGAACTTTCTCGCGACAGGGAGCCACTGCAGGTTGACGTACGCGCCCCGGTATCTCGGCCCGGGAGGATCACCGAGTTGCAGTGCCTCGATGGATCGCTCCTCGAGTGACAGGCGGAAGATCCCCGCCCGCCCGTCCGCGCGCCGAAAGCCAGGGAAGACCACATGCTCTCCGTCCTGAGCCCACGCAACATTGACGGGGTAGTGATCCTGCATGGGTAGCTCGATGTCCTGGCTGTTCGATCCGAGGTTGACGAAGATGCGTGGCCAGCCGATCTCACCCTTGCGAGAGGTGTACGCAACGCGATCTCCCGCGGGCGACCAGCGCGGCTGGAAGGCCTGCGCCGGATGGCGCGCAAGGCTTCGAAATCGACGGGCCGGGTCGGCCGGCGATCGAGCCGCATCCATCACGAACAGGTCGCCCGGGGTTCCCTCTCCGTACGCGAGGAAAGTGATCCCACCGTCGGCGGTGACGCCGGTGGGCAGAAATCGTCTTCCCAGGCTCGCCTTGACCCTGAATGGCGGACCACCGGGCGCACCACCGTCCATCGGTACCGCCCAAACGTCGTATTCACCGGCACGGTCACTACAGAAGACGAGGAATCTGCCGTCCGGCGTCCAGAACGGCCCTTCGTCCTCTGCCGCGTGCGTCGTGACGCGAATCTCCTCACTTCCATCTACCGACCAGACGTAGACGTCGGCGTTGCCATCCTTGGTTTGCATTCCTGCGACATACGCGCCCTCAGGAGAGAATTGGCCGAAGTCCAGCACCTCGTAGAGGGGGCCCGAGATGAACGATCGTGGTGGACCGCCAGATAGCGGCACGATCATCAAGTGGTGTGTCCAGCTCGCCATGTCTTCAACGGCAACCAGAATGCTATCGCCGCTGGGCGCCCAATCGAGCGGGACCACGCGGGTCCCCTCCGGAGGCGACCACACAACACTTGGGTCGCCCCCCGTGGCATCGATGACCCGCAGCGCTCGCCCCCCAACGTACGCGATCTGTGCACCGTCCGAGGACCACTCCACGAAGACCGAGGCGGTACCTACACTGTCCACGAGTACGGACTCGTCCCCTGAAACGAGGCTTCGGACCCGAAGGCTGTAGCGTCGCCCGTCTTCCTCGTAGTGCACGTATGCCATTCGCCCACCATCGGCGGAGAGTTTGGCGAACGGCGAGTGCTCCAGACCATCGAACTCGATCTGCTGGAAGGTCATGCCCTGCTCGTCTCGCGAGTCTGCCACGGCCACTGTGAGACGGGCCAATCGCTGCCTGGCAACCAAAACTTCATCGCGATGCTCTGGATAGTCGTCGATCACCCGCTGGTAGGCCTGCTGCGCCTGTCTCTGTCCCAGTTTCTCGTAGCAGAGGCCGACGTGCAGCTGTGCTCGCGCGCCGACCGCCCGGTTGTCTGGGAAGTCCTCGAGGATTTGCCTGTAGAGATCGATGGCGCTCTCCAGGTTGCCCTGCACCTCTTCCTGGTAGAGGCCGGCCTGATAGAGCTCCTCGGCGGTCTGCTGGGCGTAGCCGGACGCCACAACGACCAGCGTCAACGCCAGAACTGCGATGATTACACGACGCGGATTCATGATCATTACTCCTGAGAAGTGCTTCCGGCTGAATTCTGACATCGAATCTACAGGAACACGTCCGAGGATGATTGAAGCGTTGGTTGAGCGAGTGTTAAGAGATGGTTAAGGGCCGTCGGCCACGAACTTGTAGCCCACGCCACGCACGTTGACGATATACTTCGGGTCGGCCGGATCGTCCTCGAGCTTTCTTCTCAGGTTGGCGATGTGGGTG
>JBDHHM010000269.1:0-2781 GCA_039589355.1 Gemmatimonadota bacterium
ACGGCTGCGACGATCTGAGACCCTGGTTGCATCCTTAGTTCGCAGGTAGAAGTCTACTGTGTCCCGGATTCACCCTGTGGGAGGGAAGGATGCCACTTCGAGGCGATTTGTTCCTGCCAGTCTTCGCCCTCTTGCTGCTAGGTAGCGCCGTGCCGCTCGGAGCGCAGGAGGTCTGGCCACAGGGCCGTGTGGAGCTGACTCCCTGCCGCCTGCCGCTGTACGAGGGTGAGGCGTGGTGTGGCGACTATGAGGTCTGGGAGGACCGCGACGCGGAGGCCGGCCGCCGCATCGCGCTCCGCATCGGCGTCCTGCGCGCCGAGTCGCCCGACGCGTTGCCGGATCCTGTGTTCATTTTCAACGGCGGGCCCGGCGGCGCTGCGACGGAACTGGCCGCCTACGTCGCCGAGGATCTACGCGAAGTGCGGGATCGCCGGCACATCGTCATGGTGGACCGCAGGGGGACCGGTGAGTCCAACGGACTCGATTGCCCGGAGGTCACGGCAGGACACGATCTTCAGCGGTACTTCACCGATCGTGGGCCCGAGGCGGCCGCCGAGTGCCGGACGCTCCTGGAAGAGCGGGCCGATCTGCGGCTCTATACCACACCCGTAGCCATGGACGACATAGACGAGGTCCGCGAGGCCATGGGCTACGACCGGGTCAACCTGTGGGGAGGCTCCTACGGCTCCCGCGAGGCGCTGGTCTATCTGCGCAGGTACCCGGGGCGAGTGCGAAGCGCGATCATCTGGGCGGTGATCCCGCCTCACCGGAACTCGCTGGCCGGCGCGGGTCGGCATGCGCAACTGGCCATGGATCGACTGCTCGATGATTGCGCGGCGGACGACGCCTGTCGGGCCGCCTACCCGAACCTGAGACCCGAGCTCGAGGAAGTGCTGCGACGCCTCGACGAAGCACCGGCCCGGTTCGTGAACACCAACTCCAGATTGGGGGACCCGGACACGATTGTGGTGACCCGCGACCAGATCGGCGCGACGCTTCGCTTCATGCTCGTCTCGCAGGTAGGAGCGAGCCAGGTCCCCGCATTCGTCCACGCCGCCTACCAGGGTGACTTCGGGCCCTTGGGGGAACGAGCGCTGCTCCAGCGGCGGCTCGGCCCGACCGCTTTCAGCAGAGGGCTGTTCCTGTCAGTCATCTGCGCCGAGGAGATCGTGCGGCTCCCGGACGAAGAGTTGTCCGAGATGTTCGAGGGGACCTTCTGGGGCGAGTCGTGGGTCAGGGGCATCGTGGAGGATTGCTCCCGCTGGCCGATCGGCGAGCTGCCGCCCGGCTACTTCGAGCCGGTAACCGGAACGGCGCCGATCCTCATCCAGCACGGCTGGCTGGATCCGGTCACGCCATCGGCGTGGGCAGAGGAGCTTACGCGCCACCTGCCCAACGCTCGGGTCATGGTGATCCGGGAAGGCCACCACAACTTCGGCTACGAGGAATGTGGAAGACGGCACGTGGCGGAGTTCATCGCTAATCTGGACCCCGCGAGCCTGGACGAGAGCTGCACGGCGGAGATGAGGCGCCCCCCGTTCGTGGACTCCGAGCACTAGCGCTGAGAACCTCGGTCGCTGCGCCTTGCGCCGCCGTTGCTGCTCTCGGGCGGCGTACGGGTCTAGTGTGTGAGGTTGGGTTCTGCTACTTTGTCTGCCAAGCTGCGGATAATGTTCCGGCTGCAAGTCGTCTGAGGCGGTGGCGGCCCTGCTTCGAGAACTGCATCGGGCCGCTGATTTCCAGTCCCAAAGTCCTAATCAACGAGATGTGCCGAGATCTCGGAGCACCCGGGAAAGCCCTGTTCAGGTATGCTCCGTGACGCGGGGGGAATCATGATCGGCAAGCTGCTGCGCGGAACTGGGCTGGCCTCGACTCTGGTGGCGCTGTCCCTCGGTGCTTGGCAGGTCGCGATCGCGCAGGAGTGGTCGGAGGTAACCCAGAACCCTCTCGCCGGCTCTCGCGTCTTCGGATCCAAGGGGTGCGTGAAATGCCATGCGGTGAACGGTCTTGGGGCGACGGTTGGACCCGACCTCGGCCGTATCTCGCAGCGCCACTCGTTTTATGATCTCGCCGCCACACTGTGGAATCATCTTCCCAAGATGGGCGAAGCGATGCGGGAGCACGGCATCGTTCGCCCGCAGATGAGCGCCCGTGAGGCGGGCGACCTTATATCGTTCCTCTTCACGCTCGACTACTTCGATCCACCGGGCGATGTGGAGCGGGGCAAGCGGCTGTTCGTTGAGAAGAGCTGCGTGGTGTGCCATCAGGTGGGGGTCTACGGCGGCGTGATCGGGCCCAGCCTCGATCACCTCAGCCGGTACGGGTCACCGATTCTCGTCGCGGCAGCGATGTGGAACCACGGGCCAACGATGAACGAGGTGATGGAGGGGCGCGGCGTAAGGCGCGCATCCTTCAGCGGCTCGGAACTGAACGACCTCATCTCGTACCTCGAGTCTGTGTCACCGGCGCCCCTGGGTGGGCCTCTGTATGTTCTGCCAGGCGACGCGGAGAGGGGGCGCGTTCTCTTTACGGAGAAGGAATGCATGCTGTGCCACAGCGTGCAGAGCGTTGGCGGTCGCGTGGGGCCGGACTTGGCGCAACGCGAGCATCAATGGGGTCTGACCGAGTTCGCGGCGGCGATGTGGAACAAGGCGCCAGTCATGGTCGAAGCGATGGCGGAGCGCGATATCGATGTCCCGCAGCTCGGCTCCGGCGAGATGGCCGATCTGGTCGCCTACCTGTATTCCGTCCAATTCTTTGCCGAGATGGGCGACCCTGAAC